>JAOAEV010000072.1 GCA_026416585.1 Chlorobiota bacterium
CGTTTTGCGCTCCGTATTGTGGGTCCGCTCCTTCGACCACATGAATTGCGCGACGATAGGCTTCTTCTCAACGGTGCATCGTATGTTCTCATCAGTGCATGTGTTGTCGTTGCAATTTTCCCCAAGGTTGTCGCAATAACATCGTTTGCCATCTTAATTGTCAGTGATATCAGTGCTGCAATCGTCGGGCGACGATTAGGTGTGCATCGATTTCTCGATAAATCCTTGGAAGGAACGCTTGCATTTTTTGTTTCGGCACTGATTGTTATCAGTGTAGTCGGCAGCTATTATCAGCTTCCACCAGTTTTTTATGTCATCACAACAATTGCGGCTGCCGTTGGTGCGCTGGCAGAAAATCTCTCGATACGGTTGAAAATGGACGATAATGTTTCAATCCCGCTGAGCATAGGGCTGGTGCTGTGGGGACTTGCATCGTTCATTCCATCGGCACAATCACTGCTTGTCATCGAATGAATACCCGTTGGTTGAGCGTTCGATCGTTGAGTTGGGTAGTTGTGTGGCTCGTTATCATTGGCACAGCAATTTTGTTGCTTGTTTTCCCAACACCGACAATACCGGCAATCCATACGCTCGATATATTCGATACGACGTATGCAAATGGTTTCCGCAGCATTCTGATCGCTGCAGAAACGAACACGAGTGATTCCGTCCTGCTCACGCGGTATGCCACGATGCTCTATCATCGGATGGTGCCCCAATCGCTCGACGATACCGGTGCAGTACAGCTTGAGCTTTGCGCATTTGATCCCGCAAAGCGCCGCAGCCTTATGCCGGAAGATGTAGCCAGCATAGCGTGGCGCAACCCTGGAATCATTAAGCATATCGGTAAGATAGATGCTGTGGATAGTGGCTATGTTGTAGTCCGGAAATCGTCACCGTGGTTACTACTCGGCGATGATACGCTGGTATTTTTTCGAGCACGCATCTATATTCCCATGAAAGGATACCGATGGTCGTCGCTGTTTTGACGACAGGAATTCTGAAGTTTCATCTTTGGATCGTTTCTATGAACAAGCGGCAGTGCTATGCATTGATTCTGGGAGCATCAAGTGGTTTCGGACGCGCTGCGGCATTAGCATTGGCAGCAGAAGGGTTCCCCATTATAGGAGTGCATCTCGATCGAGCTGCTGCACACGCTGCAGTCGAAGAGCTCAAAAACAAGATACAGTCCTATGGTGTTCGAACTCTGTTTTTCAATGCCAATGCAGCCGACGCCAACAAGCGTGCCGAAATCATTGCTGCGCTCCGTCAAGAATTTGCTGAAAGACCCGGCAGCGGCGTATATCTGCTGCTCCACTCTCTGGCGTTTGGCTCGTTGCGTCCACTTGTTGCTCTGGATCGCAACGAAGCGATTACCCAAAGTCAACTCGAAATGACACTCGACGTCATGGCCAATTCGTTGGTCTATTGGGTGCAAGAGCTGTATGCCGAAGGCATGCTACTTCGCCGTGGACGCATCCTTTCGTTGACCAGTGCTGGGAGTCATCGCAATTTGCCGATGTATGGTGCAGTCTCTGCGGCAAAAGCTGCATTGGAATCGTACGCACGACAGCTGGCGTTGGAACTCGCACCGATGGAAATCACCGTCAACGCAATACGGGCTGGCGTCACAGATACGCCAGCGCTACGGAAAATACCTGGCAATGAACGGCTAATTGCCAACGCGATCATGCGCAATCCGAACCATCGTTTGACCACCCCCGACGATGTGGCAAAAATCATCGCGCTGCTCGCACGACCGGAGGCACAATGGATCAATGCTCATGTTCTTGGTGCTGATGGCGGCGAAGATGCAATTGATATCACATGGTGGGAAGATCCAACTGGATCGTAGCAGTTCCCTTGCTGTGAGGATATTCCTTGCCAGCTTCCTTTGCATCGTGTTAGCGTATGGAACTGGCTGCCGTCCTCTGCGCAGTGTAAACCGCGAGGCGATGACGCGTGCAGAATTGTCGTCACAGCCAGTCCTGCAGCCGCACGCTGTACGATTCAGGGATTCGCTTCGGGTTGTTCTTGCTCAGATGCCGCATACACCAAATGCACAATCGCCGAACGCTCGGCTATCCCTCGATTCTGCGGTTATCATGTGCGAACATGACAGGTGGAAAACTGCACGTGAAGTAATGCTGCAGATCATCGAATCAAGCACTGAGGAGGACTCGATACACTGGGAGGCACTCTTTCAACTTGGAGAGTGCGCAGCACTCCGCGGGGACTATTCCGTGGCTGCTGCCATTTTGGGCGAGGTTGCTTATCGAGAGCAAGGGCCGCCCTCAGATGTGCATGCCCGTGCAATTGTTCGGCTCGGACACGTGTTCTGCCAGCTCGGTCGTTTTGCCGATGCAAAAACCCAATTTGCACGGCTGCGCAATCTGTACCCATACAGCCTCTACTTGAAGGTTGCCGACTGCAAGGTTATTTCCCGATAACCGAACGCCGCCGGCGCCACACCCAATGGACGATTGCACTGGTGGCGGCAATGGTGATAATCACCGTAATGATCATCCCATACGTCTCAAAGTACCTCTCGACGACCCGCCAGTTTTGTCCCAGTTTCATGCCTGCGTACAGGAGCAGCCAGTTCCAAACCAGTGCGCTAACACCACAAAGAATTATCGTGCGAATCGGCTTCAAATGCGACATCCCGGCAAAAAGCGAGATCACCGAGCGTGTACCCGACATGAACCGATTGACAACGATTACATAATATCCCCACCGCTGAAACCAGTGCTCAGCGCGCGCGAGCGCTTCCGTAGGAAAATAGCGACCGAAACGAGATTGCATAAGGCGATCACCGAAGATGCGACCGATGACAAACATGGTGTAAAAACCAGTAACACTACCGAGCGTTGCTGTCATCAATACAACAACGAAACTTGAAGAACCAATACCGACAAGGGTCCCAACGAATACCAGTAACACATCGCTCGGTGAGGGAGGTAGCAGATTTTCCAGGTATGTTATCCCAAAAGCTGCAAGTGCAATTCCCCACGGCGGGAGTGAAGACAGAGTCTCGATAGCATGTTCTAACATAGCTTTGCGATTGGCGTTTGACAATTGCAATGTTACAAAGTGCCACGGCGTAGAATTCAATTCTCGAGAGAATTCCTTATCGGTACCAATCTTCGAGCACTGCGTATTAAACATGGCTACACGCTCGAACATGTAGCGCAGGTTGCAGGAGTCTCATCGTCCCAGATAGCAAATGTCGAGAGTGGACGTCGAACGCTGGAAGGAGAATCACTACGGCGAGTACTGCAGTTATATGATTATTCATTGGCAGTGTTTTTGACTCACATCGAAACACTGATGGGGAGCGCGGTTGCTGCTGACGATGAAGTCGCAACACCTCCACCGATACCACTTATCGGACGCACCGCGAAACAAGCACGTGTGGTACTTCTTCATCCAACACCATCGCCGGATAATCCTGAGCATCTTTTGGTTGTGTTACCTGCAGAGACAGAGCTTTGGCCAGCCTACATAGCATTGCCGGTACTGGTGCGAATACTTGTCGTCTCAGGTTCCCTTTTAGTCGAGACTCCACATCGTGAATACGCGCTGGAAGAACGGCAATTTCTTTCGATACCACCACAGAAACAGCATCGTTTCCGCAATCACACCGATAGTGAAGCGTGTGCCTATATTTGGGTTGAGACTGCATGTCTATAGTCTGAATATGAACGATCGTCCCAGAAGATTGCGTGTACTCTGTATTGAAGATCATCCGCTCGACCGGGAGATATTGCGTCGGCAGTTAGAGCAATCGCATGTTGTGGACGATACGAAGTTCGACATCCACTTCGCTCCGACCCTTGGGGAGGCGATAATGTTAATGCAGAGTCGGGATGCATTCGATGTTTGCATTGTGGATCTGTACTTGCCCGACAGTAGAGGTATTGAAACACTCCATGCCTTGCGGAAATTTGCTCAGGATGTAGCCATTGTTGTTGTTACTGGAGACAGCGATGTGGCAATGTTGCGCCAGGCGATATACGCTAACGTTCACAGTTATCTGGTCAAGGGAGAATACTCATCGGGAGCAATCGGTCGAGCAATACTTGCCGCGTGGGAACGTGCACAGCTAGAGCGTCGGGTCGCAGAAGCAACCGAGCTTGTCCGTCAGTCGCAGGCGCAGTATCGTGCGCTCATCGAGTTTCTTCCTGATGCAGTGATTATGACCAATGCTGACGGGCGGATTCTGTATCTCAATCCTGCCGCTCAAGAGCTGCTCGGTCGAACCAGTGGTGAGCTTGTTGGGGAAGAGCTTCTATCGCCGCGGCGAGTTGGTATATCGGGTGATATCGTGATCGCCCGGAGTGATGGCCACTTGCGCTATGTCGTTCTTCGTACTCAATATGCAGTGGTCGACGGGAAGCATGTTCATCTGTACTTTTTGCATGATGTGACCGAGCGGCGCACCTTAGAAACACAACTCCGCGCCTTTCAGCGCAGCGAGTTACTCGGTGTATTAGCAAGTGGTATTGCTCACGACCTTAACAATTTGCTGGCACCGATCATGCTTGGAGTGCAAACATTGCTCCGCATGCCACACGATCAACGCACCGGCAAAGTTCTCTCGATGATCGAACAGTCGGCGCGTCGGGGTGCTGATTTAATCAAGCAGATGCTCAGCTATGCGCGCTCTCAGGATGGACAACAGCATCAACCAATTGCACCCGCACGTCTTGTTGCGGATGTGTTGCGTCTTCATGCATCTCGAATACCAGCATCCATTACGGTAGATACCAGTGGGCTGGCCGATGATGCACCGACGTTTTATGCCGATTACAATCAAATGATCCAGATACTCTTGAACTTGTTCGCCAACGCAATCGACGCAATCGGTGACCAGGAAGGGAAAATTCGCCTTGCTGCATATCGTACAGAGAGCACTGATCCGCGGTTAGTTGATAAGGGTATCAGCGATACTTCGTATCTGGTCTTTGAGGTCGCAGATACTGGTCATGGCATACCGGAAGAAGTTCGGACGCGGATATTTGAACCGTTTTTCACAACCCGTCAAGGCGCAGCGGGACTGGGTTTGTACACTGTACTGGCAATTGTCAAACGGCATCGTGGCACATTGCACGTCGAAAGCAGCAGTGGCAAAGGAACGTGCGTCAGTGTGTTTTTTCCTCTGGAGGAGACCGCACAACATGCCACTAAAACAACAGTCCTTGTCGTTTCGCCGAGTACTACTGTTCGCAATTTGGTACGTACAACGCTCGAAGATGTCGGTGCGAAAGTTCTCGAAGCAAGTACGACTGCAGAGGCACTTACAACGTTCATCAAAGTATCGTCAGAAGTGGATATTATTGTTGCCGACGATGATGAACATATTCGAATTGATACGGATAAACTTAGCGCCATCAAGCAACTCAAACCGAATATCCACATCGTAGCATTGTGTCCGCTCATCGTTGATGAGCACGTTGTAGCGCTCGATGGAACTGTCGTGGATACGTTCATTCCGAAGCCGTTTACCGATCGGATGATCCTTGATGCGTTAGCGCCGTGGCTGAGCCGGGCTAATGCGCAGAAGAGCTCGCCGTAACTTTGCGATGCTGTATTGGTATTATTGTTTTATACGCACATGAAAGAGTTTCATAACGAGTCAGTACTTGATTTTACCCGCCCCGCTAACGCTCGCAAGCAGCGTGCAGCGCTCGATATGGTCCGCGCACAGTTTGGCAAAGAGTACCCTAACATCATCGGTGGCAAAAAGTTCTACTCTGAGTCGAAAACAATTTCGCGTAATCCTGCTGACCCCAATCAAGTTATCGGTGTGTTTCAGAAAAGCGGTCCAGACCACGCCGAACAAGCGATCCGTGCTGCACTGAAAGCATTCGAAAGTTGGAAGAATGTTCCGCCACGACGTCGTGCGCAGTACCTGTTTGATGCTGCCAAAGAAATTCGGCGTCGCCGATTCGAGATCAATGCGTGGATGATTAGCGAGGTGGGAAAAAACTATGCTGAGGCTGATGCTGACACATGCGAGGCAATAGACTTTTTGGAATTCTATGGACGAGAAATGCTACGCTATGCCCAGCCGCAGCCAGTGACTCCCGTGCCTGGCGAGAGCAACGAGCTGTTCTATATACCTCTCGGTGTCGGCGTTATTCTGCCGCCGTGGAATTTCCCGTTCGCGATTCTGGTTGGAATGACGAGTGCGGCAATTGTTACCGGGAACACAGTCGTGCTGAAGCCTTCGAGTGACTCACCGATGATGGGGTGGCTGTTTGCAGAGATCATGCGTTCGGTTGGCTTGCCCAACGGTGTATTGAATTTTTTGGTTGCCAGTGGTGCCGAGGCCGGTGATTATCTTGTTGCGCATCCCAAAACACGATTCATTGCTTTCACTGGTTCGATGGAGGTCGGGTTGCACATCAACGAGCTTGCTGCAAAACCGCAACCTGGTCAAATTTGGATCAAGCGCGTGATCGCGGAAATGGGTGGCAAAGATGCGATCATTGTTGATAGTGAAGCTGATATTGATGCAGCTGTTCAGGGTGTAGTTGCTTCTGCTTTTGGCTTTCAAGGGCAGAAATGTTCCGCATGTTCGCGTGCGATTGTTGATAAGTCCATCTACAAAGAGTTCGTCGCAAAACTCCATGATGCTGTTGCCGCGCTTGATGTGGGACCGCCACAGGAGAATTATCCGGTTGGTCCAGTTGTCAGTGAGCGGCAGAAGAGCACAGTTCTCCGCTACGTTGAGATTGGCAAGCAGGAAGGCAAGTTGCTTAGTGGTGGGCATGCTATCGAGACCCAGTCTGGTGGATACTACATCGAGCCGACGGTCTTTGTTGATGTCAAGCCTACAGCGCGTATTGCACAGGAGGAAATTTTCGGACCAGTCCTTGCAGTGATCAAAGCGCGTGATTTCGATGATGCTCTGCGAATTGCGAACAGCACGATATATGGTTTGACCGGCTCGGTATATTCACGCAATCGAGAAAAACTCGATCGTGCCCGAATAGAATTTCACGTCGGCAATCTCTACTTCAACCGCAAGTGTACTGGAGCGCTTGTTGGGGGACACCCCTTCGGCGGTTTCAATATGAGCGGGACCGATTCGAAAGCGGGTGGTCGTGATTACTTGCTCCTGTTTCTTCAAGCGAAAAGTGTCTCGCGAAAGCTCTGATGACAGTTGCTCAATAACTCGATGCGACCCACAGTCGCACGATCGACTGAGCAGGGACGCGTGCCCCTGCAGGAGGTTCTTGGCGCAGTACTGTTCCACTGGTAAACGTCTCGTCGTGGGTCAAGACTACTTCGCCGAGCAGCAGGTTTGCACGTACAAGCATCTCTATTGCTTCATCACGACCACGATAGAGCAGATTAGGGACCTCGACAAGTGCGATTGTATCGCGACAGACGGTTACGATAACCGATGTGCCCACACGAACATTGACACCGGCAGGAGGTTGTTGAGTTATAATCCCAACAATGCTCGCCGAATCGCAGGATATTGTTCGCACGTCCCCGAGTTGAAGACCATTTCGAAGCAGAAGAAGCTGTGCATCACGTATACTCATCCCGGACAGCTCTGGCATGCGGACTATTTCATCGCCGCGACTTGCAACCAGGTAAACACGCCGTCCTTCCCGTACCGCTGCACCGGAGTATGGCGACTGGAGAACAACTCTCCCGGCTGGCTGTGTTGTGTCGTATTGTTCACGAATCTCTCGGACTGACAAGCCGTGCTTTTGCAGCAGGGAAATAGCTCGCTCGGTTGGCATACCGATGACGTTAGGCATGGTGATGGTCGAACGGCTATGAACCATCAGTGGCATGATGAATTGGTCGAAAATCGCGATGCTGACAATCAGACCAATGATTGCCAGCAATGTGTATTGGCTACTATGACGCTTGAATATCCGGCGAAACAGCGAGTTCATCGTTGCCAGTTTTATTCGAGAGCTTCATACAAACTTACCATAGTGTACGCATGCCAACTTTCGTAGAGTTGTATTATTTGTGTTGGCATCAGCAGTACGTATGCCGGGTTCGCTGTCTCTTTCCAGCTCCCAGGTGGAAACCTGCTGCAACATGTACCATATTGGAGATGGTGTATGCTTCGTGACGAATTTCACAATTACTCATCAGCGACACGAACAATTGCCCATATACTTGAGGCGAGTGACCAGATTGTTCTGACAACCCACGCGCGTCCTGACGGAGATGGGATAGGTTCTCTTCTTGCGTTGCGTAATGCACTGATCGAGCTTGGCAAAAGCCCGTACTGTGTCGTTGTTTCTCCGGTACCGTCGAACTTGCGTTTTTTGCCTGGTAGTGGTGCGATTGAACATTATGATCCACGCTTGCATGAAACGCTGATTGCCCGTTCTGATGCAATTGTTTGTCTGGATTTCAATCGGCTCTCGCGGATCGAAGCGATGGGAGAATTAGTACGATCGGCACTGGGGCGGCGTATCCTCATTGATCACCACTTAGACCCCGAAGACTGTTTCGATGCAGTGCTGCACGATGTAGATATCGCGTCCACGGCGGAGTTGGTATTTGTACTGATAGCTCTCGAATTTCCCTCGATCCTGACCCATGATGTTGCTGTGCCAATCTATACGGGTATTGTCACTGATACGGGAAGTTTTCGGTTCCCGCGTGTGACGCCGCGGACGCATCGAATCGTTGCAGCGCT
The DNA here is from genome assembly GCA_026416585.1 of Chlorobiota bacterium. Lineage (GTDB taxonomy): Bacteria > Bacteroidota > Ignavibacteria > Kapaibacteriales > NICIL-2 > NICIL-2. The sequence continues at coordinate 8,684 of JAOAEV010000072.1, forward strand.
CATCGAAGCGGGTGTCCAACCTTCGCTGGTCCACGAGGCAATCTACGATACTAACACAATTGCACGCTTGCGGCTGTTGGGCGATCTCCTGCAGAACATCGAGATTGGATGTGCAGGGCGCTGTGCTCTTATGACACTGTCACGTCATCAGCTGCTGCGGTCTGGTGTTACCTTGGAAGATACTGAAGGTTTCGTCAATTACACACTCTCGATTTCTGGTGTGAAAGTAGGCATATTTCTCAGCCAACTGCTCGATCAGGAAGCGGTCAAAGTTTCTCTTCGCTCGAAGGGTAACGCTGATGTCCGCAAAATTGCCGAGCAGCTTGGTGGTGGAGGACATCTTAACGCTGCTGGTGCAGTTGTTCGGGGAATGTCTCTCGACAATGTTCGCCAACATATTCTCAATCTTGCTGCAGAGTTACTCGAGACTACTCCTCCGTTACAGCAGTTGTAAAAGATATTTCAAGCTCTTGCAATAACTCGCTCTGCTGATCCGGCGGAAGGAGGGTTGCTAAGTGGTACCGTACTGTGATAGGTGTGGCACCATTTGCAGCAAGCTGTGCTGCTTCGATGTGTAATTGGTCGCACTGGCGCTGTTCATTTGAGACTTCTTGCAGTCGCTGTGCAATCGGTAGCCAAAGGAAATTCGCGGTAACCAATCCCCAGAGGGTAGCACTGAATGACAGTGCGATGCGTTCGAGCATGGTGGCTGGGCTGGTACCACTATTACCTAATGCGGAGATCAAACCTATCACTGTGCCGATAATACCCATAGTGGGTGCATAACCACCCAAACGTCGAAAAAATGCGATTGCTTGCTCGTAGCGTCTCGCATGTGTTGCTGATAGCTGCTCGGCAAGTTGCACGATACTTCTGCTATCTAAGCCATCGGCACACAGTTGAACGATTGTTGCGGCGTAGGCACTCGGCGCTGTGGGGATCATGCGTTGGAGAGCTAATACACCTTCACGGCGCCATGTGCTACTAACAGTGAGCCACCATCGTGCAAGCGCGAGTAAGTCTGCTGGCTTGCTTGTCAGTGCCCTGAGAGATTCCCACGCTGCTTTTCTCTGGAGAGGTGAACTGCCAGCAATACCCGCAATCAAGCTACCACCAATGACAATCAGTATCGCTTCAGGATTCCACAGTAGCGATAGAGAACCAGTTGTTGCCATGACCATGAATGCCACAGCTCCGATGCCGAAGAGTATGGCAACGATTGTTGTCAATCGGCTCATCGGAGAAAGTCGAACAGCGAAAGATTCATAATCCGTGCACCGATACGCAGGCTGTACTCGTAGGCGATTTGATCGCGCTGGAGCTGCATAGTTGCTGCTGCAACATCAGTATCTGCCAGGCGTGAGAGAAATTCACGCTGTCGTGTCAAATCTTGATCAATCTGCTCTCGTTGTGCAGCCATTCGTTCGGTGCGTATTCCCAATGCTGACGTTGTACTTTGGATCCGTCCAGACGCATCAGCAATACGTTTGACAAGAGCAGCGACGGCGTCGAGCTGCTCAGCGGTAGGAAGCTGACCCTCGCTGCGCGGTGTCCCGTCAGGGTGAAATGCAAGTGTATTGTAGAGAGTAATCAGTGTATCGAAGACTTCAGTGCCACCAGTACCGAATACTGCATCGGCAGTGGTTGCCACCTGCTCGGTATTTCCATCACCTGTTTGAACGTATCGCGGCTCGATGTTGCCCTTGAAGCGAACTTCGAGTCCTGAAGGGTTCGAAGGTGAGGGTGTTGTCGCTACTAATTCGAAAGGAACGGACATTTGCTCGGGTGGCGATGGTGTCAGCGACGCAGCAGTATTCTTTGTGCCGCTGAGAACGAAGACGTCACCGTGAGATGTGTTTGCTGCTTCGATGAGTGTACGAATTTTTGTCAATACTTGTTGAGCTATAACCGCCCACTTGTCGTGATTGGCGATCTGGAGTACATCAATGCCGAGCGTGTGTGTATCGGTCATTGTTTGACCGATTGTCACGAGTGCCGACTCGACCGTTGCATTTTCTGCGAGCGCACTATCGAGTGTAGAAGAGTATCGCTCGAGCTTGGCAATGTTGCTCCGGTAGCTAACAATATTGGGAATGTCGGTTGGAGCATCCGACAGTCGCAACAGACGCTCTCCTGTTGCGATCCGTGCTTGCTGCTGTGCTTGTCGTGCAGTAAGATCGGTCAGAGTTGTCCGGAGTTTACCAGTGTATGATTGTAGCGTGATGCGCATTGCCGATTCGATTATCGTCCGAGATTGACAAGTGTCGCAAGCATGTCGGATGTGACAGAGATAACTCGCGCCGCTGCTTCGAATGCTCGCTGATAGGTGATCAGGTTCGTCGCTTCTTCGTCAAGGTTGACTCCGCCAAATGCTTCGCGTTCATTGGTGACTTGCTCGAGCACCGTTTTTGTCGTTGTTACTTTATCAGTCGTCCTGGCGCCAAGCTCTGCCAGCCGTGTTGTGATCGAAGCATAGTAGCCTTCAGGTGTTAACGAATCGAGGAATGCTCCATCAGATGCCACATCGGCGATTGCTCTGATGATATCATTGTTGCCAGGTGTACCTGCTTGTGAAGAGGTTGGTACCAATGCTGGATCTGCTACCAGAGCTGGGAGAACGCTAAGTGTAGTTGCTCGGATTGGACCACTACTTGTCGATGCGAAAATTGCACGACCGGGAGGCGATGAACCCGTATCATTCAAACCGAAGCCAGTTGCTGCTATAGTATTGACATGTTCGGCAAATGTGCTCGCGAGCTTATCCAACTCGCGTGCAATGGAAAATTCGTTCGAGGTAGTCAGTGGATTTAGTGTGACATTGTAGTGGTGAACCAGCGATGCCAGTTCACCACTGGCGGGGGAGAACGATCCAACAGATGTGCCGTCATTTTTCTGTAGTGTTAGTCCGATCGTTGTTTCGCCAGACGTTGAGTCGAGAGAGCGTGTAACTGCAAGAGTCAGTGCTGTATTTTCTGAGACGAGCATTGCTCCCTTGCTAATTACGGTTGCAGTACCGGTAGGTTCTCTACGGACAGTGATGTCAACGTAGCGCGACAGTTCGTCGAGCAATTGTGATTGGCGATCCACTAACGATGAATCAGGCGTCCCTGATGTGTTGAGTGTTCCAGCAATGCGTTGGTTCGTCTCAGCAAGTGCTGACAAAAGCTGATTGACTCGAGAGACGTTACTTGTTAGGCGTTCAAACGAAGACGTCCGTAATTGCTCGAGAGCGCTTCCGGTGCGGTTGAATGTTGATGCGAGGTCTGCCGCGCGTGCCACGAACAACTGACGGTTAGACATAGATGCAGGATTGGTAGCCAATGTACTTGCCGCGTCAAAGAAGTTTTGAAGAGCGGTCTGGATCGTTATCTCCCCTGGCTCTCCGAGAGCTGCTTCGATACGTTGCAGCAGAGCGTCGTCCTGTTGATAATACGATAACCTGGAGGTATATGCGCGTAGGTCACGATCAAGGAGCTGATCACGGAAGTGCCGAATACCAGCACTTAAAACTCCCATGCCAAGCCGATCCCCGCCAACAGGAATTGCTTCGCCCGGTCGTGTCATGAGCATTTGGCGTGCGTATCCGGGCGTGTTGACATTAGCGATGTTGTTCGAGGTTACGTCTAAGCCGCGTTGGCTCAGTAGCAGCGCACGTTTTCCAATTTCCAACGATCGAAGCATTGCCTCACCTCAGAGTGAAGTATCAACAGCATGGAGATTACGCTCGCGGACGAACGATAGCGTCGCTTGAATGCTATTGCGTCCGCGAAGTGCTAACATCCGATTGATGCTGTTAGCAAGATGTAGGTCTGCAAGACATCCACGGAGTCTCTCGCCGATTGCATGGACTGATTCGCTGCAGTCGGGTGGAAGGTACTTGAGTAGTTCTGTCATCGTCAGTGCGCGTGCCTGGTCTTGGGATATTGCCAGACCTTCCGACACGAGATTCCAGCGTTGGCGTTCAAGCGAAAAGAGGTGTTCAAGCTGCTGTTCTTGTCGGCGTGCTATTTGCTCAATCGCTGCCGCATCGAAGCGTATTAAGCTCTCCTGCAACTGCTGCGACAGTAGGAGCATTGTTTCGATTGCAGCGGATTCTTGCTGCAAAAGGTTGACCACTTGTCTATACCACGGTATCAGCTCTTGGCAATCCATTGCACGTAGCACTTATCGTGGGGACGTCCAATGTGTATATCGGCATTCAAAAGGGAAACTGTAGCTATGCGTTATTGCGAAAACGCTGTGCCAAGCGCTGAACATGTTCAACGTACGAGCGAGTCTCCGGATATGGAGGAATTCCGCCATACCGCAGAACAGCACCAGGACCAGCGTTGTATGCCGCCAATGCTAAGGGAATCGAGTTGAAACGATCGAGCATCATGCGGAGGTATCGCGTACCACCAAAGACGTTCTCGACGGGATCGAAGACATTACGAACACCTAAATCCGCAGCAGTCGAATCCATTAATTGCATCAAGCCTTTTGCGCCTGCACGCGAGACCGCGTTCGGATTACCGGCTGATTCTGCGACGACGACCGCCTTGATGAGCCAGGGAGGCACTTCGTACCGTTCGGATGCACGAGAGATGATATCGTCATAGGTGTCGAACCGCGTATCGGTTTGGCGTGTGCTATGGGGTTGGCTATTGTACTCACTCTGGTTCGTTCTGGGTTGCTCGGCTTGAGGGAAAGAACGCTCCCGTGACGAGGTGACAATTGGCAATAATGAATCACCTGTCAGGTGTCGATAGACCATCTCTGCAATCCCAATTCCACGACCAGAGTGTGAGAGATGTTCAGCAAGTTGCATTCCACTAAGCGCATCGAGGACATCGGAACCGAAACTCATATCAGAGTCTTCGTTGTCGGTGTCGTCAAGCATTGCCTGTCGCATCGTTTTATAAAGCTCATGGATGAACATTGCTTCAAATCCCCGTGCAACAGAGGCTGCTTTCTCAGGTGGGATAGCGGTGCTCCCTCGATCCGATTGGAGTGAATCGAGTGGAAGCATTCGACCGGTTGCGTGTCGCTCCAGCGCTAATTGGGCTTGATCAACATAGCTGGTAACACCGGTGATATCCATTGTCATTGAATGATAAGTTCTGCTTGAAGTGCGCCTGCTTGTTTGAGTGCCTGAAAAATTGCGACCAAGTCTCGTGGCGATACTTTCAGCGAATTGAGCGCATTGGCTAAGTCCTGAACAGTTGCTGTAGCGGGTATCGCTACTGCTGGATTGGTCTGTTCCTGAGTACGAATCAGAGCATTCGACACACGAGCAGTCGTGCCAATGGTAAAAGGAGCAGGTTGCACAACGGTGTTGATTTGCTGGATTTCGATTTCTAAACCTCCATGTGCGACAACAGCCGGCAGCAATCGAACATTTCCACCGACGACAATCGTACCAGTACGCTCATTGATCACAACTTTGCCAGCAACGTCAGCATTGACTTCTGCGCCCTCGATGCGTGCGATAAGTTCCATTGCCTGTGTTTGCGTAGTTCCACTTGGGAAGCGGACAACCACTGTTGCAGGATCAAGTGCTTGAGCAGTATTAGCTAAACCGTCGAGAGTGTTAATGGTGGTTGCAATACGCGTTGCAGTAGTGTAATCGGGGTGATTGAGTACCAGGCGAATCTCACTGGAAACAGCGTGTGAAGCACTGACGGCACGTTCCAGCAACAACCCAGCTGGAACGCGTCCAGTATTCGTGAGATTTTTCCCCGAACGCGATCCAAGGGAAGAAATATCGTAGCCACCGACACTCACTGGACCTTGTGCCATACCATAAACCGTGCCATCGGTGGCAACCATTGGGGTCATGATGAGTGTCCCTCCCTGCAGTGAGCGCGCATCGCCGATGCTCGACACGGTAACATCAATTTTCATGCCTGCACGTGTAAATGGCGGTATCGTCGCTATGACCATGACTGCAGCGACGTTCTGTGTGCGCTGTTGGAAAATACTTTGCTGTGGTGTGATACCGAAGCGTTTGAGCATGTTGAGGACTGATTGAGTGGTGAAGCTCGATCGGGGTGAATCACCCGTATTGTTCAGTCCTGTGACTAGCCCGTACCCTACGACTTGGACACTGCTACCACCTTCGATTGTGGCGATGTCTTTGATGCGGTCAGCCGAGCAGAGCGCTGGAAAAAGCACCAGCACCAGTGTCAGCCGTATATATCCGATTCTGTTCATTGTTCAAAAGAGGAATCGCAAAAATTTTGTGAATAATCCAGGCTCTTGAGATTTCGAGATGACACCATCACCGTTGTAGATGAGCACGAGATCGGCGATTTGGAACGAATACACTGTGTTATCTGGCTGAATGTCCACAAATCGGACATATCCGCGTAATGTAATTGTTTGCATTTCGCCGTTGATTGTAACAGTTCGTGTTCCTTCGATTCGAAGGGCGTTGAGGTTGCTTGCGTCGGTGATACGAGCAGTAAGCTTTGCCCGAACACGCTCGGAGCGATTTGTCGCACCTCGTCCATTGAAATTGTTTTGTGTGCCAATTCCTATGCCAGCACTGCCTTCGGTGTTGCCGATATTGCCGCTGGCTTGCGCGCTCAGTTGTGTTGATGTTGTATTCTGTGTCGTTGCTTGATTATCAGCTTGCGCATCCTCGATAATCAAAATCGTAACGACATCACCCTGCCGGAAAGCTTTGACATCCGAAACAAGTGAGCGTGTAGCACTTTCTGGGAATTGTGCAATACAAGGCATAACCAGAACCAGAAGCAGCAGCAATCGAGATTTCATTTGTTTTGTCCGATAGTTGGCGATAGCTCTCGATCCAGTTCAACGACAACAGTTTTCGCATCATTCAACTTTCCGATCAATACTGCACCAGTATCATTGCGACGCACCTTGATAGGGGATCCAGCATCGGCATTCTGAAGTGCACGTGCTGTTGTTCGAATTACGATCGAACCGTGACAAACAACAAGCGTTACCGGATCGCCGGTACGTACGCTGCCGCTACCACTTACGTATGTACGGAGAATTGTAGTACCCTGAGAAATTGTACGTGTTGTTCGCATGCCGATGATCGAATCTGGAAGTAAATCGACAAGCGATGTGGCATCTCGGAGTTCGTAGGTGATGTCATCAGAAGTGATGATAGTGCCACGTTCAATTGTGCGTCGTGCGATAGGGAGCATACGCCGTGCAATGATTCGTACGGGCATGCGTATGCGTTGGAGAACTTTATCCCCACGCTGGAATGTAACTTCAATGGTTGTCTGTCCCCAGAGTCGTTCACCGATGATGGTGCACTGTGCAACCACATAGGATTCTTCGAAACGTATTTCCTCTATGGGAACGAGAAACTCAATATCATCGCTTTGCTCGATATGCTCACGCAGATAAGCCTCAATTCCACGCTTGAGCGTAGCCGAGGAAAAACGAGAGCCACCTGGTGCGTCGGCGCCAGCCATACAGTGCAGTGACAAGAGCACAAAAAACAGCAATGCAGAGCTATATCTCATCATTAGCGCTTGAGATTGACTGCTGTACCGAGAATACTATCGGCTGTTTGAACCGACTTGGAGTTGATTTCGTAGGCACGTTGAGCGATGATCATGTTGACCATTTCTTGCACCAAGTCCACATTCGACGATTCCAAATGCCCCTGGATAAGTTCACCAGTGTTGTTGGTGCCGGGTTGTTCTTCGAATGGGATGCCGGATGCAATAGTAGCCTGAAAGAGATTATCCCCGATCGGGCGCAGTCCAGCTGGATTGATGAAACGCACTATGGTAATGCGTCCAATCTCTCGCTCGTCCGGAGGATTACCGTTGTTGAGCACAGCGGTGACAATTCCGTCGCGGCTTATGTGAACGCTTATTGCGTCGTCAGGTACTGTGATGCGTGGTTCGAGGAAGTAGCCTTGCGAAGTGACAATTTCGCCGTTGCGGTTTACGGTGAACGAACCGTCACGTGTATATGCAATGGTATTGTCAGGGCGGAGAACCTGGAAAAAGCCCTCACCGTTGATGGCGATGTCGAGCATGTTGCCAGTCTCTGTGATGGTACCTTGAGCGAACTGACGTGTTGTGGCGACCAACTCAGTTCCGCTGCCGATTTGCACATCTGGGACAGGCTCGACGCCAGATGTTGTTGTCGTGCCCATAGGACGGACCGTCTCGTAGAGGAGATCCTGGAACTCAGGTCGAACGCGTTTATAACCGGTGGTGTTGACATTTGCCAAGTTGTTAGCAATGATTTCAACGAAGCGCTGCTGTGCACTCAGACCGGTTGCAGCAGTTGTCAATGTCTTATCCATAGCAGGGTCCTCGTCGTATTATCAATCAGTAGATTAGGCAGTAAAGCGACCGATGTCAATCGAGCGGTCGAGTGTTGAATCATTTGTATGAATAACCTTTTGTCCAAGTTCGAACATGCGCTGAAGCTGTATCATTGTTACCATTTCGCGGACGATATCAACATTGGAAGCTTCGAGATAGCCTTGCTGAACGGTGATTTGGCTGGGATCGAGTTCGTGGATGTCAGTTGAATCAGTCGGCGTGAAACAGACTGCATCACGTCGTTCGAGGGAAGTGGGGTTGGCTACCTCGACTATTCGCAGCTGGGCGATGTATTGCCCTGCGAGCTGAACTTCTCCTTGTGGTGAGATGCGGATATTCCGAGCAAGTGACTCGTTCTGTGACTGTTCGCCGTTGATCTGATTGATGTCAATGCGAATTGGTCCGCTATTCGAAAGGAGCAGACGTCCATCAGGCGTCACAAGAAAACCTCGGTCATCGATGGTGAAATGTCCCGCTCTTGACAGGTATTCCGTGCCATCACTTCCGGCGACAATGAAAAAGTGGGAGGGGTTATCAAGTGCTAAGTCGAGGGGGTTGCCAGTTTTCTGAAGTGCACCGGGCCGGAAATCAATGTACTGGCTCAGTGGTACATCTTCTGTCTCGGCATCGCCGCGGACGTTAAGCAAATTTTCCCGCGCTTCGATAAGCGATTGCTCGAACACAGCGCTGCGTTTGAAGCCAACTGTATTAGCATTCGCAATGTTGTTTGCGGTCAATTCGAGCCGCATCTGCTGCGGCAGCATGCCGAGTGCTGCTGTGTAGAGTTCCTTGAGCATCCTGCATACGCTATTTGTTGTGCATCCTGCACAGCAAATGCCGCAAGATATGTGCCAAAAAAGAGCGCCGGCGACCAGTCCTGCTGTTCGCCGGCGTCCTACAGAGTGGTAATGCTGTTAGCGAATGATGATAATCGGTTCGACAATCGAACGCAACGCTGTGCGGAGACGCACGTAGTACACTCCGCTGGGCAATATCCCAGTGGGTAAAACTGCTGTGTATGTTCCGCGTTGGTTGCCCTCGGCGATACGCAAGACTTCAGTTCCAGTCGGAGAGAAGACTTCGACCCAGTACGGAATATCTTCTCCAATTGCTGTTTCGACAACAACATCACCACCTGGCGATTGGCGGATAGTAATTGTCGTTGGCCCCACAAGTGTGATTTGACGCGACTCTTGGGCGCAGTAATAGGGCGTAGAAATAATGCCGTTTGCTGCTTCGATGGTCAAGCATGGATAGTCCGTCGCATTGAGCAAGCTGGATGTGAGCGTATGGGTCAATAACGTGTTGACAAATGTCATAAAGGGAACCTGTAGCTGCAGTGATCCAGTCATGATACCTAACGCACTCGTTCCAGTCAGAAGTGCACCGCTCGGCAAATGTTGAACTGACCAGGTCCAGCCGTTTTGTTGCGTTTGGAATGCTGCGTCATCTATTTCAACTCCGGAAATGGGGTAGTCCAATCGAAGCTGAATACGAGTAACCAATGAGCCTGCGTCTGGTGCTGTCTCGATGTTGATCGGAATCGGCTTGGAGCGACCGACGTCTATTGTTGCAGAACCGACAGCAATTCTCAATCGGCGAGTGACACCGGTTGCTGTGACGTTGATTTGGTATGGCTGTGGTAGTGCGGAAGATGATAGAGAAACGACGATAGAACGCTGCCCAGCTATTGGGGTATAACGAATAGTCACAGTTGCTGAGCCGCCAGCGGGAATAGTCATATTCGTTGGAACGACCGTGAAATCTGCAACGTCGCCCTGGACAGTTACTGATACTATTTCGTCGGTACTACCAGGATTGCTGATAGTAATTGTTCGAGTGATGACAGATTCACACAGAAGAACTTCTCCAATGTCCTCTGGGGGTGTAATTGTAAGAGCGAGACCGATCCCTGATACAGTGACTGTAGTTGTAATGCTCGGGTCGGGATTAGGTCCGGGGGCTGCGTCCGAAACGATTTGTATCCTGCCCGTATTTACACCCGGTTGGATAGGGCGGAAACGAATAGGTACGACCAGCGAGTCACCGATTGCTATGGAATAGGGAAATGCAGGAAGTGGTGCAGAGAACCAGAAGCTGGTGTTATCTGGATCTGTAATGCTCTTGATGGTGAGGGGTGATGTTGTGCTGGTGTTGCGGACAACCAGGGAAAGAGTTTCCGGCGATAAGGTTCCGGTTGGCCATGGTTGAAAGGTCAGATCATTCGACTCGATCTTTGGCAAGATTCCTCTGCCATTAGTTTGTGCAGCGATTGGGTCAATAATACCTTCGATGACTGCCTCGATGATCTCGGAAAAATCACCTTCTGCTTGTGGAGTAAATTCCACGTCGAAGGTGGCTTGACCACTGGCAGGTACGGTCAGCGGCAAAGTGGGTAGGTTCAATAAGCGGTAGTGGGTATTGTTAGGATTACGCAACCGGATTGCTGTGATAACACCATCGAGGGTGTCGTTGAGATTCTGCAGGCGTGCCTGCCAGGTTGTTGTCGTTGCAACACGGCGATCTCCAAATTGTGGAACCACAAGCCGAAATTCCGGTGCCAATCCAATGCCGGTAATTCCTTGCTGACGAGTACCACCACATTTGGCGGGAAATTCGATTTCGAGCAGACCGTTCTGAATCCCTGCAACAGTCGGACTGAAATTGATATTAACAATTAAACATTGACCGGGCGCAAGATCAAAAGCACACCCTGTTGCATCCACTGTGCATGAGGTTGCCGGGATTGTAACGGTAAAAGCATTGCTTGGATTGGTTACCAACTTGATTGTACCAGTCAAGGCTTCGGGTCCATCGTTGCGCACCAGGCACAATCCAGAAACTTGTCGTGACAGCCCGACGCTTGTGGTAATAGTCGGTGGCTGTGTGATTGTGTACTTACATGGTGGTAGTCCAAGACCTGTTACTGCGACGGAAGCAGGACTACCACAATTACCCGTTACTGTTAGTGTCGCATTGTGTCGCCCTTCAAATGAGGGAACAAATAAGATCTCGACGGAGACACATTCACCGGGTCGGAGGACGTAATCTTTCCAATTGGATACTAACTGGAATTGCTGGGCGTTTGGACCACTGAAGGTCATCGCTGAAACGATGACTGGTATTTCCCCATCGTTGCATAGAACTCCACTAAATACTTGCCCGATTGCATCGCCAACCGCGATCGACCCTACATCGAGCGAGGGAAGACGGAAGCGAACCAATGGTGATTGAACTCGGAAGGTTGTATCACTGACATCCAGAGACCCAGGGACATAGCCAAACTTTCGCACAAAAACATCAGACCCACCGCGGCTGGTTAGGCGTGTTGAACCTACTTGAAGTTGGTTCTGGAATCCACCCGTTTCGTAACGATTATTGTCCGCATCGCGGACAGTTGCGCGGGTGTATGGTGCGGCAATATAGCTTCGTTGGAGATTGACGACATTCAGCGTCGGTGTTGCAAAGACTGCTGTGAAAGGCTCGAACCGGTTTTGATTAGCGCTTGTGATAAATGTGCCGGGTGTTGTCGAAAATTGTAGTCGCCCGCGGAAGCGACCGTATAGGTAGATTGAGCTGCCAGAAAAACCGATTGAATCAACATACACTTCGCACGATGTGGTCGGCGAGCCACCGCCTATAACAACTTGCACAGCGTTGCCGTTGGTATTGTACAGTGCAACATAGGCATTCGTCTGATCGAGTGTATTCTTGTTAACCGTTACGCCGCCGAATTGTGCTGTCGAGCTACGAATGATACCCGCAACGTACAGGTAGTCGTTGTTGTCGATTGCAATGCAGCATCCTTCGTCGCTACGGTTACCACCACCATTACGTGCCCAAATGAGATTACCATCCGTGTCGAAACGAGCGATAAACATGTCGCTCTCACCATAACTGGTAAGAGTCGTGCCATTGACTTGCGCGCTGTTTGTGAATGTGCCGGCAACATGGACATAAAGTTGACGTCCATCAAGAACAATCGAGCGGCATGTATCGAACGAGGAACCACCAATCTGCTGTGCCCACACATAACCAGAGTCAGGAGGCACTACAACACGGATGCGATACGCTTGCCCGGCTTGTGGAGGTTTCCAGCGATATGAAAGTCCTGTAACGTTTCGTGCGATCGTTTGCCAGGTAGGCGATGTTTGATTGCCATCGAGCGCATAGAAAATATCCACCCCCTGTGTAGGCTCAACGCCAGCCCATCGAATGTTCACCGAATCACATGTAGAAAACAGCTCACCACCATTCGGTGATATGACGATTGCTTTCGAAAGTCCGCCTATCAAAGTGATTGATGTCGGGCACGGCTGTCCATCAATTGTTAACGTTGCCTGACGGTATTGCTTGGAGCCTTGTTGAGTAAATTGAACAGTAGGCTCCCATACTTCGCCGGGCTGTAATGTGAATGGTATACTGCGGCCAGCCATATCGACCACAGTGTAATAACCTGTCGGGACAATCGGAATGCCTGTAATCTGCATTGGTGCGCCGGTTGCTTTGATTGTCAGCTTGACCGTCGTTGAAGTCCCTGGATTGGGGTTGCCGAAATAAGCGACTTGTGGAGTGACATCCACCCGTGCCAGCGATTGCGGTGGTGCAATGTACTGTATCGTTGCATTCAGCGGTGGCGACGGACGAAGAAACGATACAGCAACGTTGCGGATGCGCTCCTGTTCAGTGCAGCTCCATGGCGCTGTCCACTCCAAATAGCATTTGTACCGAATGACTGCTTCTAATGCGATGAGGCGGTAGATTTCCTTGAGGCGATCTTTGCTGAACACAGCGAACGTCTTGCCACCTGTTGCACGTGCGATACGATCAAGATCGCTGTTCATATTCAACCCAACAGTAATCGCATAGAACGTGATCGCCTCGCGGCGGCATCGTGCGATGATTGTATCGGTACTCGGCTGTGTGTCGGGCTGACCGTCAGTCAAAAACACGATGATGCGACGCACATCACGGGGCTTTTGTGAAAGCAACTTGATAGCGCCGATGAGCGTATCAAGCATTGGAGGATCATACTTGGTCGATCCCTGTGGACGGATACGTTCCATTGCGTCAATGATTGGCTGTGCTGAGGTGCGAAAGTCACTTTCCAGATATGCTTCACCGGCAAAAGAGACAAGAGCGACCGACGATGGTGGTGTGAATGGAAATTGCGTCACAAATTCACGGACACCTTCTTTGACCCAATCCCACCGAGTCTCAACTGGATTTCGATTGACAATCTCCAACATTGAAGTACTCTTATCCACAATCAGCACAATGTGTGCAGTTGGATCTTCCCGAGATTCTTCGCAACTAACTTGCAGTGATGATTGGACAGAACGACCGTTTTCGCGAACGAGGAAATCGCTTGGTTGAAGATTGAGATACTGGTTCCCCCACTGATCAAACGCGATAAATTGCGATCGGACTCTGGGAAAAGAACTGACATCAACATCAACGAGTGTAAAGGATTGACTAAATGAGGCTGTGATTGCAAAGGAGAGTATGCTGAGCCACTGTAAATAGAATGCACGCTTCATCACTACCGTCTTCAAACGATGAGACAACGTTACACTATAACAAAAATACCGTTACATACCAACAGATGTATCGCCCAGTTGCAATAATGCAATCGAATTGGCTTTTGTATCAGGAAGCGCTTTGTACTGGCGCTTCCAGTATTCGCAGTGTGGGTGGATCGGTCTCAATGCGGGCGCGTATGCCAATAGGTAATGTTACCTTTGCCGTAATATGTCCGGTGGGGAAATTGGTGATAAGTGGGATGTTTTTCAGAGCGCAGTATTCTGCGGCAATTGTAGTGATACTGCTGCCGGTCTGTGGCGTATCGCTTTCCCGCGCCGTGGATGACTGTTTGGTGAATGCACCCAGCACCATTCCCCTGATGTCATCAAACTTTCCTGCCAACGCCAGTTGTGTAAACATCCGGTCAACTTTGTATGGCTCTTCTCCTACATCCTCGAAGAACAAAATGCAGCCGGATGTATCAGGTTCGAAGGGTGTTGCGAGTAATGAACAGAACACGCTCAAATTACCACCAAGTAAGACCCCCTCGGCACTTCCTATTCCAATTGCTTGCATTGTGTCCGATGAATAGCTGAGCTGCACTTCTGCTGGACCTACATGTTCTTGTTCAAAATGAAAAAGTGTTGCTAAAAAAGAGCCAGCCGTGGTTGCGTCGAATTGACTTGTTGCCATTGGGCCGTGAAATGTGACAAGTCCTGTACGCTGGTAGAGAGCAAGAAGCAGCGCCGTAATGTCGCTATAGCCAACAACTGGTTTTCTGCAGTCGAGCAGCGCATTGAAATCGAGAAGGGGGAGAATTCGCAGAACTCCATATCCGCCACGAGCGCAGATGACTGCATCAATGTCAGGGCGAAGCAGAAACTCCATCAATTCACTGGCACGTTCGCGATCTGTTGCTGCGAGGTATTCGGCGCCGCCAGAGTAAAGGCGCTTCCCAAGAATAACCCGCATGCCAAGTGACTCGAAGAATTCGATTCCAGGACGAAGCTGTCGCAACTGGACAGGACCAGCCGGGGCGACAATGCCGATCGTCATACCTTGTTTGAGTGCATGCGGCAAGCGTGGAGTGCTATATCGCCGACGGAAAGGTAACGTAACCACTCCCATCCCGAGCATGCGAAGTATTTCACGCCGCGTGTGCATAAAAAGTTCCGACTCCGAGCGTTTCTTGCTGCGAATATAGCGGCGGTACCAATAGCATGCCCTGTATTTTTGCGGCCGAAAAACGATATCGGAAGGATGCAGGAGTGGCTGAACTGGCACGCCTGGAAAGCGTGTGTACCCGAAAGGGTACCGAGGGTTCGAATCCCTCTCCTTCCGCTCTACCAGTTGTTGAAGGCATTGTGTATGCATGATGATTCGTCGCGCCCTCCAACATCGGAGGCAGACGACCACACCCTGGTCCGTGCTGCGTTAGCAGGGGATCGTGCAGCATTTGATCTTCTCGACAGAAAATATCGCCGCCGGTTATTTCTGCTCATTCGCCGCATCGTGCGCGACGATCGTGATGCTGAAGACTTAGTTCAAGACACGCTTTTCAAAGCATTCCGTGCACTTGATAGCTTCAATGTCGAATACTCGTTTGAAAAGTGGCTGTTCAAGATAGCATCGAATACGTGTATTGACTATCTGCGGCGGTTACGTTTTGCGCCGGAACCACTCGATCTTCATGATGGTGACGATGATACCCCACCGCGGCAGTACATTGATCCCAATAGCCCACGTCCTGATGAAGAACTTGAGCGTTTCGAGCGACAGGAGCTTTTGCATACTGCAATTGAATCGCTGCCAGAAAAGTATCGAATTGTGATCCGTCTTCGCCATGAGCAGGAACTGGATTATGTTGAGATCGCTGAGCGGCTGGGTATTCCGCTCGGCACGGTCAAGGCACATCTGTTTCGCGCGCGTCAAATGCTTCTGAAGAAACTCGAACCATATCGCCATCTATTTGAACCATGATTAGGCTCAAACATCTTTCCGCGCTTGTCTGGCTGTTACTGTTTTTCTTGGGGTGTGGTGATGATCGTCCATCACTTCCAGTCCTGCGTGTGTGGCACTTCTGGAGTGCACCGCATCATCGGCAGGTGTTGGATACACTTGTCCGGCGATTCGAGCAGGCACACCATTGTCGCGTCGAGCTTACTCCGTTGAGTTGGGGTGAGGGCAAAACCAAGCTGATGGCAGCCTTTAATTCACGAACTGCCCCGGACGTGCTCGAACTTGGATCAGATTGGGTTGCGCAGTTTTCGTCGAGCGGTGTACTTGCGGAGCTCTCGGCATCGGAAGTGGACACTGCAGTATGGTTGCCGTGGTCTCTGCCGCCCTGTCGGTGGAACGGGCATTACTATGCAATACCTTGGATTGTGGACACACGGGTTCTTTTTGTCAACACTGCGCTCGTTGCGGCAGCACGCACAGCACTTCCCAGAACGCTCGATGAATTGCTTGACGCAAGTGCTGCGATTCAAGAACGTACAGATGCCGCTGGCTTTGGTGCAACTGGCGCTGATGAGCATCGATTGTACAAAAAAATTCTTCCATTGATGTGGACGCTTGGCGGTGATGTGTTTGATAGTACCGGTCGCTGTACTCTTGCATCGTCAGCTAACATCCGTGCTCTTGAACTGTATGCACAACTATCGCGTACAGGCATCATAGATACCCAGAAACAACTCGATGCAGCATTTGTCCGTGGTCAGGTAGCGTTCTGGAACTCGGGTAGTTGGCTTATCGAAAAGATCGAACATGAAAATTCCACGCTCGCGTACACTGCAATCATATTCCCAGGTCGAGATGCTAAAACACCGGGAGTTTCTTTCGCCGGTGGAGAATATTGGGCGGTATCAAAGTCAACGTCTCAGCGGGACTTAGCGGTATCGTTCATTCGTTTCATGAGTGCACCGGAGCAGACGACCTATTTCTGCAAACGTATAGCTGAAGCAGGATTTCCAGCCAATGCTCACGTATTTACCGACAGCAGTATTGCACATCATCCTGTCAAGCGAGTTTTTGCGCGACAGCTTCTACATGCGCAAATGACGCCAGTGCATCCACGGTGGCTTGATATCGAACGAATTTTGGAATCGGCGGTTGTAGATGTACTCTATGGCCGTAGCAATGCAGCTACAGCACTCAAAACTGCTCAACTGAAAATCGACGACCTGCTGGGCAAGGATGGTTCACGCTGAACGTATGCCGAGGAATTCGACACTACGGTGCATTTGAATTGGTTGCGGATAAAGACTCATCAGTTGGAGAAATTCTTCGGGAAGGTCTGTTCGTACATTCAGCCCCAATGACTGCGCCATTGCTGGTGTGATGGGGTAGTCATGTGTCCACTGCCCACGAGTCAATTCCTCTGCAATGCGATGCGCTACATCTGCTGGATAATTCTTTCCCATAATTTCTATTACCGATTGCCGAAGCTGCGCCAGTGCCTTTTCTGCCATGTCTGTTAGGATCAAGGTGCGGTCGTCAATTTTGTTGATGTCCTTCAACTGTCGGATCCGAAGGAGCGATGGTGCAGGATACTCGCCGAGTTGTGGGTCTATCGGACCGAGTACGGCGTTCTTGCTCATGATGATTTCATCGGCAGCTAACGCAATCAGTGTACCACCACTCATGGCATGATGGGGGATGATCACGCGAGTTTTACCTTTGCGCCGCTGGATGGCACAGGCGATCTGCAAAGCTGCGATAACTAACCCTCCAGGTGTGTGAAGCACTAAATCGACATCACGATCATCACCGGTTATCTCTAACGCGCGTAGTACATCCTCGGAATCTTCCATCGACAAGTACTTTATCAGTGGAAAGCCGAGTAGACGCATTGTTTCCTGCCGATGCACAATCAGGATTACACGGCTCTGACGTTGCTCTTCGATACGCGCAATCAGTCGCTGACGCGCAGCTTCTATCATACGCTGGCGAATGATTGGTTGTAACGAACTAATCATCACAAAAAGTCCCAAAAGACTGAGAATATCCATGGTGCTCTACGCATAGTTGTAGTACGAACGGCTGAATTCGTCGTCATAAAGTTTGCGATACCGACGACGCGCAAAAAATCTATATGTCGTAGCACCCGCGATGAATCCTCCTATGTGTGCCCAGAAAGCAATACCACCTGCATGGTCGGTGATAGCCAGGACAGTTACTCCGCTCACCAGTTGCCCAAGAAACCATACTCCAATGTACACAAGTGCCGGAATTTCGAAGAAGTACGGGAGAAAAAATAGCGGAAAAAGAAAGATGATCCGGCTGTACGGAAATAAAAACATGTAGGCAGCCATCACCCCAGAAATAGCTCCCGATGCACCAATAGCAGGAATTGTCGAGTTCGGATAGAGATACATATGTACTAGGCCCGCAACAATCCCTGACAGCATGTAAAATATCACGTACCGACCCGAACCCATTCGATCCTCGACATTGTCGCCAAAAATGTATAGCGTCCACATATTGCCGAGAAAATGACCCCACCCGCTATGAAGAAACATGTTTGTGACCAATGGCAACCAAGAATTCGGAAGCCCCATCCATTCAGCCCATTCAGGGTTGGTAAATCGTGCTGGTATCAATCCGAACAGTCGGATGAGCATGTCGAGTTTGTGTTCGGACAGGGAAATCTCGAACAAAAACGCCAGTGTATTGAGACCGATCAGGATCCAGTTGGCAATTGGAAACTGGCGTGATGGTATGGTGTCTTGGAGTGGGATCATTAACCGGTATGATTCATGTTGGTGCGAAGATAGTGTATAAAATGCAAAGCGCTGGTGCAAATTACACCAGCGCTTTGAGAGTCGGGGTGAGAGGATTTGAACCTCCGGCCCCTTCGTCCCGAACGAAGTGCTCTACCGGGCTGAGCTACACCCCGAACTCCCGCGAAAATACGGCAGCCAAAGAGCTCTCGTGAAATTTTCCCTTGTGTTGTTCGTTGCAGCGCATTCGTATCTGGAATTGCCAAATTGCTGCATGGAAACATTGTACATCGAGACGAATGCCAGTTGGTGGCTGATTGTCTTTACGGCCATCAGTATCATTGCAATCAGTGTGTGGTACTATGCCCAACATCGAGCACTGTTTTTGCCGTGGCAACGCTGGGCACTCATAGGTTTACGTTCGTTAGGTTTACTGCTGCTGGTGGCTGTACTCTTTCAGCCAGTTGCACGATTGTTTGCCTCACGCCAAGAACCACCGCGCGTTGCAGTAATTGTGGACAACTCGTTGTCGATGAACATTCGCGACCAGAGGGGACATCGTGCAGAACAGCTACGACGTGCGCTTGAACAACTCGAGCATGCTTTCCCATTGTCGGCAATAGTCCCATTACGCTTCGGGCGCAGTGTCGAACAATTGCCTACACTTGCGCGTGACTCGTTTCGACTCACTGAGGAAGCAACGAATTTGGAGCTACCCTTCAATGTGCTTATGCAGCAGCGATCTGCCAATATTCAAGCTATTGTCCTTCTAACCGATGGAGCCTACAACACGGGTGCAATGCCGCTCTATGCTGCCGAGCAACTTGCGAAGCCTGTATTCGCGATTGGCATCGGCGATACTGCATCGCTGGCAGATGTCGCAGCAACCGCAATCGTCACGAATGAATACGGATTCAAAGATGTCGAGCTTCCCGTACAGGTTACATTTACTTCCGATGGTATTGACGGTGAAGCAACAGTCGTTCTGCTCGATAACGGTACAACTGTTGCCAGAACGACCGTTCATGTGAGCAGCAACCAGCGTTTTTACCGAGCGATGTTGTCATTTGTCCCGCAAACAGAGGGGGTTCGGACACTGTCTGCGCGTATTGAACCACTCCAGGGAGAGTTCACGACACTCAATAATACCATCAGTGAGTATGTAACGATCAGACCCAACAAGCGACGCATTGTGATGATTGCTGGTGCGCCCAGTCCCGATGTGTCCTTCCTTGGCGAGATGATTTCGAGTGATCGAAGTGTTGAATTGCGAACTTTCATTCAAAAGCTCGGTGCAGAATTCTATGGAGCAGCACCGACGGCCGCAGACCTGCGCTCTGCTGAAAGCATTGTCCTTGTTGGGTTCCCCACAGCGTCTTCACCTGATGCGGTTATTCGACTCGTGGCTGAGCAGGCTCGGCTTGGTACACCGTTGTTGTTCATGGCATCGCCATCGCTCGATCCGCAGAAGCTCCGGTTGATAGAACCAGTATTGCCATTTTCGATCGAACGATGGGGTAGTGCAGAAATTAGCGTATCGTGCGATGTTGATGATAGCAAAACTGATCATCCGCTGCTTCACAATCCACGTTTCGGGGTGACAGAACAGGTGTGGAGCAAACTGCCACCTATTTACAGGCAAGAAGTATTCGTCGTGCCAAAGCCTGGTGCAGAGGTAATCGCAACAATTCGGATTGGCACGACGCCGCTGTCGGAGCCGCTCATCATCTCGCAGGCAGTCACAGGACGACGAGTGGTAGCCTTCCTCGGTTATGGTTTGTATCGCTGGAAGTTGCTGGGAGAAGGCATTGAGCGCGTGCGAAGCCCCATATCGTCTGGATCAGTACTCGAAACATTTATATCGAATTCGCTTCGGTGGTTAGTCAATGCTGATAATCGGAATGTTCGTATCCGCACAAGCAAAAAACACTACACAGCGGGTGAACCGGTCGAGCTTATTGCAGATGTGCATGACGATGCCCTCAATCCTATCGATGGGGCAACTGTAACTGTGACGATTGCCTCGGATAAGCAGCGCTTCGATATACCGCTGCAACCAGCTGGCAGTGGACGGTATATCGCAGCGCTTTCCTCGCTTGCTGGTGGAGAGTATCGCTATGAGGGTAAGGTGTCGCGAGATGGAAAACTGCTTGGCACAGACGGGGGACGATTCAGTGTCGGGCGCTTGGCTCTGGAGTATCGAAATCTTCGCATGAATGCAGAGTTGCTACGATTATTGTCGGAAAGAACATCTGGGGTGTACGTTGACGTCGCGACGTTCGATGCCTCGACCCTCTGGGAGCAAATCACACGCTACCCTACATTTCGCCCACGAGCAGTCACAGAAGCACGCACAATCCTCATCTGGAATCACTGGATCTTGTTGGCTGCCGCCGTTCTTGTGTTAGCGGTCGAGTGGTATTTGCGCAAACGCTTTGGTGCCGTTTAGGTGTCTGCGTATGCTTCCACTGGCGGACATACACACATAATGTTCCGATCGCCATACGTGTTGTTGACCCGTGCTACAGAGGGCCAGAATTTTCGTTCTGCAACGTAGGGCAAGGGAAATGCGGCTTTTTGCCGTGAATACGAATGTGTCCACTCATCAGCACAGATCATCAGCTGCGTATGTGGAGCATTCTTGAGCACATTATCGTTGCGATCGGCTTCCCCGCGCTCGATTTCCGCGATTTCTTCTCTGATGGAAAGCATCGCTTGGCAGAAGCGATCAAGCTCTTCGAGCGACTCGCTTTCGGTCGGTTCGATCATGAGCGTGCCCGGCACAGGGAACGAGACAGTGGGCGCGTGGAAGCCGTAATCCATCAATCGTTTTGCGATGTCCTCAGCATCAATGCCAGATCGTTGGCGGAACGGTCGAACATCAATGATCATTTCGTGAGCGACGTAGCCAGTTGCGCCGACATACAGAATTGGATAGGCGTGCTCGAGCTTAGCTTTGATATAGTTGGCTGCAAGTAATGCAATTTGCGAGGAACGCTGCAATCCATCGCCGCTCATCATACGGATGTATGCCCAGGAAATCAGTAGAATACTTGCACTACCCCAGGGTGCTGCAGCAACGGTGCCGATGGTCTTGTGGTGTTCTTCGATTGGGACGGCAGGGTGCGTTGGCAGAAACGGAGCGAGTTCTTTACGTACTGCGATTGGTCCCATTCCTGGACCACCGCCGCCGTGCGGAATGCAGAACGTCTTGTGGAGGTTGATGTGGCATACGTCTGCGCCAATCGTGCCAGGTGAGGTCAGCCCAACTTGGGCGTTGAGATTGGCGCCATCCATGTACACGAGGGCACCGATGTCATGCATGCGGTCGCAGATGTGGCGAATGTGTTCTTCGAACACGCCATGCGTGGATGGATACGTTACCATCAAACAAGCGATGGTGTTGCCGTGTTCGGCAATCTTTCGTTCAAGATCTTCTATGTCGATGTAGCCACGCTGATCGCTTGCAACCACAACAACGCGCAGCCCGGCCATTACTGCACTGGCAGGATTCGTGCCGTGTGCTGAAGCAGGAATAAGTGCAATACGGCGCTGGTCTTCACCACGACTATCGTGGTAAGCTCTGATAACCAGTAGCCCTGTGTATTCTCCCTGTGCGCCTGAGTTCGGCTGCAGAGAAACTGCATCCAAGCCAGTGATTACCGCCAGGTCGCGTTCCAGTTCGGTGATGATTTCACGGTATCCTTCTGCTTGGTCAAGTGGTACAAACGGATGGAGTTGATTGAACTCTGGCCATGTGATTGCCATCATCTCGGCGGCTGCGTTGAGCTTCATTGTACACGAACCAAGCGGAATCATCGAGTGCACCAGCGAGATATCTTTATTCTCAAGTCGCTTAAGGTAGCGCATCATCTCAGTCTCGCTGTGGTAAGAGTTGAAGACGGGATGTTGCAGGTATGGTGTCGTCCGCGCAAACGGTTGTGGATACTGCCGTCGTGCACCAGTCAATTGACCGTTAGGGAGATGACGTCCCAGAGCAGTAGCGAAGACGCGGACAATATCGGTGATGTCATCATCGGTCGTTGTTTCATCGAGTGCAATGCCGACGGCACCATCGTCGAAATAGCGGAAGTTCAGTTGGGCGCGAAGAGCTTCTGTATGCAGCGCGTGTTGCTGCTCTCGGGTAAGACGGATGTAGAGTGTGTCGAAGAATAGCTCGTTGAGTTGTGGCACGTCCATCGTTCGGAGTGCCATATCGAGCTGCACAGTCAAATCATGCACCCGCTGTGCAATGCAGCGCAATCCGTCGGGTCCGTGATAGACCGCATACATCGCAGCAACATTTGCGAGCAGCGCTTGTGCAGTACAGATGTTCGAGGTAGCTTTATCGCGTTTGATATGCTGCTCACGCGTTTGAAGTGTCATGCGGTATGCTGTGCGCCCATTGGCATCAACGGAAACTCCGATGATGCGACCAGGCATATAGCGGATGTAGTGCTGATGACTCGCTAAAAATGCTGCATGTGGTCCGCCGTAACCGAGCGGTACGCCAAAGCGCTGTGCTGAACCCACAACGATATCTGCACCCCATGTGCCAGGTGGTTCGAGCAAACACAGCGCCAGTAAGTCAGTCGCCACACACAGCAATGCGCCATTGGTGTGCAACCGTTCTGCAATGACTCGATAATCCTCAATGGCGCCTAAACCATTGGGATACTGCACAATTCCACCAAGAGTGTGCTGGTCGAGCTGCCATGCTTGCCATGGGGCAATGCGAAGCTCTACGCCAAGCGCACGGCATCGTGTTTGAAGGACTGCCAGTGACTGAGGAAAGAGTGATTGGTCGGCATAGAGGACATTACGCGAGCTTGTATGCCCAGCGATCGAGAACATCATATGCATCGCTTCAGCAATTGCGGTGGCTTCGTCGAGAAGCGATGCATTGGAAATCTCCATCCCCGTTAGGCTGCTGACCATTGTCTGAAAGGTCAAAAGTGCCTCTAAACGTCCCTGCGAAATTTCTGCTTGGTAGGGCGTATATGGTGTGTACCATCCTGGATTTTCCAGTATGTTCCGCTGAATCACGGGGGGAGTGATCGTGCCATAGTAGCCCGTGCCGATGAAGGAACGGTAGCGTTTATTGTTTACTGCCAACGACCGCAGGCGTTCGAGTACTTGTCGTTCGTCGAGCGGTGGGGGCAGTTTCAGCGGTTGGTCGAGTCGGATATCGGCAGGTACGACGGCGTTGATGAAATCATCGATGTTGGAGAAACCGAGTGTCTCAAGCATCTTCTGAGTGTCGCTGGCACGAGGTCCAATGTGACGCGCGGCAAAGTCGGTGCAGATGTTCTTCATCATTGCTTACCGTCGGTGGGATAGTCGAGAAAAACAAAAGCCCACAACCGGTGGGCTCACAAAGCGGAACCGACGGGGCTCGAACCCGCGACCTCTGCCTTGACAGGGCAGCGCTCTAACCAGCTGAGCTACGATTCCTGAACAGTGTTTAGCAGTGGACATAAGGGGATTCGAACCCCTGACCTCTTGAATGCCATTCAAGCGCTCTACCAACTGAGCTATATGCCCACAGCGAAACATCATTGGTTTGCAAAAATACAGTAGAAAATGGTGACGGTGCAAAAGCCGCAACAATGAATCTACTACAAAAGTTCGATGAGCCACCCGTTAATGTGCCTCAATGCGTCTGTCGTGCATAGTTTTGTATGCACAACGTGTGAAGTCGGGTCGTGCATCCCATGACTCAATTAGTGACAGAGCAGGCACTCTTTTCATTGCTTGAACATCGCTCCGAGAGTGAGCGGTATCAACATGCGCAGCAGCTATGGAACGAAGTCCTTACAGCCAAGGCCAATCCTCTCACTGCGGGCAAACGGGCATTGTTTCTCCATTGGTCGAGTGCTGAAACTGTCCAGCTTGTCGGCGATTGGACTTTTTGGCAACCCAGTATGCCGATGGAGAAGATCGGAGGTACTGATCTTCACTATGTGGTGCTGGAGTTTCCGGAGGACGCTCGCCTGCAGTACAAACTTGTTGTTGATGGCCAGTGGGTTCTCGATCCTGCCAATGAACGAGTGGTCGAAGAAGGTTTTGGACTCAACAATGAGTTCTGGATGCCGCGCTATCAGGATCGTTCGTTTCTCGACATTGGGCGCTCGGTTTCAAGAGGAACTCTCGAACGCCGGATAGTCGAAAGCGCTGTTCTCGCCTCGCATCGCGAAGTGTTCTACTACATGCCAACGGTATTAACTATCCTTCCGGCGACGATGAAATTGCTTATCGTCCATGATGGCGAAGAAGCGATCCGTATAGGGAAGTTCCCACGTATTCTGGACAATCTCCATGCACTTGGTTTAGTGGAGCCCGTTGCGGCATGTTTCCTTTCACCACGTGACCGCAATCTGGAGTACGCTGCCAGCGACGCCTACGTTGATTTTGTTGCCGAGGAACTGCTACCGATTATCCGCCGATATTTTGCTGATGAGCATGGTGTCGCGGTAGGAGAAGGTTCAGCAAGTGTTGCAGTAACAGGTGCCTCGCTGGGAGGATTGCTGGCAACCAAGACAGCACTGCTATTCCCCGAACGCATTGGACAAGTTCTTGCGCAATCACCGTCGTATTGGTGGAACCGCGGAGAGATATTCCGCATGCCACAGTTGCGAAATGCACACCGTCTGCATGTTGTCATTCAAACAGGCACAATTTGTGACGCGCGCGAGCTATCGTCGCTCATGGCGCAGCGTCTGCGGGCAATTGGTGCCCGTGTTGATTATTTTGAGTACTCCCAGGGACATACCTGGGGCAACTGGCGTACAACGTTTGCCGATGGCATTCGTGCACTCTTTCCTGCCTCGTACGATTCATCCATCACATGAGGAAGTAGCATGGAACGCACCGTTCTTTGTATCGCTGGAGCGTTATTCGGTCGTCCATTTCTGTTCGAAGCCAAGCGTCTGGGCTGGCGTGTGTATTTGATGACTGAAGAAAAATATCTTCATGAGGCATGGCCCCGGGATCAGATTGATGAGATTTTCGCTGTGCCCGACCTGTACGACGAAAAAGTCGTACGAAATGTCGTCACATACTTAGCGCGGACGGTGCGTTTTGATCGAATTGTTGGGTTGGGGGAATTTGATATCGAAGTTGCTGCCGGTCTGCGCGAACATACCCGCATCGGCGGTATGGGTGAAACGACTGCTCGATACTTTCGCGACAAACTTGCAATGCGGATGAAAGCAAGAGATGCAGGCATTCGTGTGCCTGAATTTGTGCGGATCCTCCACCACCCTGACGTAGCGGAGTTCATGGAGCGTGTCGAAGCACCATGGGTTCTCAAGCCGCGGATGGGTGCCTCATCAGCGAAGGTCCGCAAAGTGTTTCATCCGAGCCAAGTCTGGGAGCAACTTGAACAGCTTGGCGACAAACAGTCGTTCTATTTACTCGAACAGTACATCCCTGGCGATGTCTATCACGTGGACTCGATCGTGTGGCAGTATAAACCAGTGTTTGCAGTCGTATCCCGCTACGGAATGCCAATGCTCGATTTGAATACAAGCGGTGGAATCTTTACAACCCGTATAGTCAAACGCAACTCAGACGCTGACCGTGCGCTCAAGAAAATGAATGCTCAGGTTATCAAAGCATTCGGACTCAAGCAAGGAGTGACGCATATTGAATACATCCACAGCCACCGAGATGGGCAATTCTACTTTCTCGAAGCTGGTGCACGAGTTGGTGGAGCACGCATCCCTGATGTTATTTGGCATGCAACAGGTGTCTGCCTCTGGCACGAATGGGCACGGTTAGAACTACGCGATGACGATCAGTACGCACCACCCAAGCCTGAACATAATTATGGTGGCGGAATATTTACGCTTGCACGTCAGGAATGGCCCGATATGAGTGCATACACCGACCCTGAAGTATGCTGGGTGCAGCGTAAAAAACACTATGCTGGACTTATCCTGAAATCGTCCAGCTACGAACGCATCGAGGAGTTGCTGGCGCAATACTACCCACGATTTGTGCAGGATTTCATGGCGCACGTTCCGCCTGATCAAACCAAAGTTCAGTAGTTCGATTCGTCCCGCCAGACAGCGATTGTCCACGGATCAGTGCTACGCGAGCGCACAAGACGCAGGTTCACCCGCCCTTGAATGCGAACAATATCGCTTGGCGAGAACGTAATAGTTAGAACAAACCCGCGAGCAATGTCATGGGCAGTTGAATCTCCGCTTGACAGCACGATGTCGTTCCACACCAGATCGAGTGTCTGGGCTGCCTGAAATAGCCCAGCAGTAGTAATCATTTCTTCATCGCGACCCCATGATAGGTCCACCCCACGTTCGTAGTTGCGGTAGAGAAATGCGAACGATGATGCCAACAATTTCCCGTAGGTCAGCGTGTCTTTTGTGGCGTATGCGATTCGGAAGTTCTGAAAGACGCCGTCGATCGAGCGTTGATCACTAAGACCTGCGCTGCTGAGCGGTTGATCGAGCAAGCGTGGTGCGAAGGGGTTGGTGCATCCGCTCAGCAGTGTAACAGCGATTAATCCGTTAACTATCGCAGTACGCATGGGCACTATGACCAAGTTTAGTTAACGAGTAACGCCTTCAGCGTACTCCACGTATCAGGAACCGAATCGCTCGACTGCGAGGAAGCATCGCTCCAGCGTGCAATTGCCCACAGTCCAAGGCGATTTGGCACGATTGTCCATCGCAGCGTACCAGCGACGCGCGTCGGTACCGATGGTAGTGCAATCGGAAGTTGCAAAATGTACGTAGCAACATACACTGCTGAGTCCGGTAGTCGGACATCGAAGCGTGCGTCACCTAACGATAATGCTGGTGTGGCATCCGGACCTAAACGACTGACAAGGGAGAGAAATGCTTGCCGTTCATCAGTGCGTGACCACTGGCGAAATTTGTCGCTAAACCGTGCACCTGCTTCTGCCGATGGTTCGTAGCGATATTGCTGCGAGGATACAAAACCTTGCGCCGTGTCTGCTAGACACAGCATGAATGCTTCTGTGTTTTTCTGTGCAAGTGCTTTCTGGAAGTTTTCAACGACGATCAACTCGCTGGTTGGCTGCGCAAATTCGATGGGGCCGCTGCCGGGTGGGTCTGGTGTTCGCGTCGCAAAAGCATCGCACCCGACAACGAGTACAGCAACGATTATCGAGCGTACGATCCATCGGCGCCTATTTGACATCGCTGCGTCCTGATAGTGCCCGCGATAGAGTAGCTTCATCGGCAAACTCCAAATCTATTCCAATGGGAACGCCTCGTGCAATTCGGGTGATGCGAACACCGACCGGCGCAATGAGCTTGACTAAATAATGCGTCGTGACTTCGCCTTCGACAGTCGGATTGAGAGCCAAGATGACTTCCTCAATATGCTCAGCACGAAGGCGTTCTATCAGCGGTTCGATCTTTAGTCGCTCGGCAGTGATGCCTTGTAATGGGTCGAGTGCACCATGTAGCACATGGTAGAGTCCGTGATACTCACCTGTTCGCTCGATAGCAAAAACATCACTGGGCTGTTCGACGATGCAAATTGTTTGGCGGTTACGGTTGATCGAGGTGCAGATCGGGCACGGGTCTTGTTCGGTGAACGTGTAACACACCGAGCAGTAGCGCACCTGCTGTTTGAGATTCCGAAGTGCATCGGCGATACGTTCTACCTCGTCAGATGGCTGACGCAGCAAATGAAATACAAGACGCTGTGCCGACTTTCTGCCAATTGTCGGTAGTGTTGTCAATGCTTCGATAGCACGTTCGATCGCTGGTGAGAAAATCGTCATTGCTGTTGGAGCAATCATTCGTGCGCGAAACTACGACACACTGGAAACGCCCGCACTGGGTTTGATTGTTCTGGTTGTGTGAACGTTGTATTTTCGTGATGAACACTTGTGGCAAGTCCCATGAGCGACAATACACAGATTCATACAATTTCCAAACTCGACCGAGTTCGCACTCTTCGCCAGGAAAAAATCTACAGGGAGTTGCTCGATCGCGATGCGACTGTCCTGTTTGATGACCCGCTGGAAAACGATATGGTCCTCAACATGGGACCGCAGCACCCAGCGACGCATGGTGTGCTACGAGTGTTGCTGCGCCTCGACGGTGAAACAGTGATCAAATGCGTGCCAGAGCTTGGCTATCTGCATCGCGGTTATGAAAAACTTGCGGAGAACTGCACGTATGTCGAGTTCATTCCCCATACAGATCGACTTGATTATTTGGCACCGATGTCGAACAATGTCGGTATTGCACTCGCCATTGAAAACGCGATGGGTATCGAAGCACCACCGCGTGCACAATGGATTCGAACGCTGGTTTGCGAACTTGCGCGGGTATCCTCGCATTTGCTCGCAACGGGTGCAACTGCCATGGATGTGGGTGCTCTAACGGTTTTTCTCTGGACGTTCGCCGAACGAGAGAAGCTCTACGACATTTTCGAATTGATCTGTGGAGCGCGGTTTACGACCAGTTACACGCGCGTCGGTGGTGTCGCCAACGACATTCCCGATTGGGTGCTTGCTAAAATCCGTCATTGGGCAGATCAATTTGTCGAGCAACTATCAGATGTCGAAAAAATGCTCTGCCGTAATCGGATTTTTATTGACCGGATGGCTGGGGTGGGGTACTGCTCAGCGGAAAAAGCGATTGCACTGGGATTGACCGGTCCAGTTCTGCGGGCGTCAGGTGTCGAGCGTGACCTACGACGCGATCAGCCATATTTACTCTATGATCGGTTAGAGTTCGATGTCATCGTCGAAAATGATTGCGATTGCTATGCGCGATTCATGGTTCGCTTGCACGAAATGCGTGAGTCTATCCGAATCATCCATCAACTATTGGATCGCCCTGTCCCAGGCGACGTAAAACTCAACGACCCGGTTCATGTGACGCCACGCAAGTACGAAATCTACACCAAAATGGAAGAACTGATAGCTGACTTCATGATTATCAACTTCGGGCCGCCAGCCCCGCCGGGTGAAACCTATACAGCAATCGAATCGCCAAAAGGTGAGCTGGGGTTTTTCATTGTTGCAGATGGAACAGGATATCCGTGGAAATTAAAAATCCGTTCTCCATCAGCTGCGAACTTGCAAGCCATGTCGCATATGGCAGAAGGCTCGATGGTTGCTGATATTGTTGCAATCATCGGGGGAATTGATCCAGTTATGGGTGAAGCCGATAAGTAATGAGTCAACTCACGACTGCTCATCTACTCGGTACGCCAGAACGGCGCGACAAAATTCTACATATGCTCGAGCGACGCCAGCCGACACTGACTGTGGTGCTCGAGAATGTTCACGATCCACATAATGTCTCTGCTGTCATTCGTTCGTGTGATGCTGTTGGAGTGCTTGATGTACACCTTGTTTATACTGGCAGACAACGATTCCCCACATTAGGGGAGCGCTCGAGCGCAAGTGCACGCAAATGGGTCCGTTTGGTTGAACACCGAAGTATCGAAGAGTGCTATCAAACACTCCGTGCACACGGTATGACGGTCGTCACCACATGCTTAGGGCGTCCTGCCGGTAATCTGTACTCGTTTGATTTGACAAAACCAGTTGCTATTGCCTTCGGCAACGAACATGCTGGACTCAGTGATGAAGCCTGTGCTGGCGCTGACGCCAACTTGATCATTCCGCAAATGGGGATGGTCCAAAGCCTCAACATCTCTGTCGCATGTGCCGTTGTGCTGTTTGAAGCACTGCGGCAACGACTTGTGTGCGGGATGTACGACCAGTCGCAGCTATCTGCCGAGCAGATTGCGGACCTCCTGGTGTATTTCCTTTCGCTGTAGTGATGGAATCGAATCGCTGGCGTTTGTGGACCGGGACATTGGTCGTCAGTAGTCTTTTGGTAGCTATTATTAGTGGTGCTGTTCTATCCCTCTTCTATCAACCGTCGAGTTTAACGGGCAATCGGCATTTGTATCGCGCAGCCACAAGCATACTCGACAGCAGCGGTGACACGCTCTTTCGCAAGGGAGAGATCGTTTGGCTCGACGTTTTGCCGCCACATAACGGAAAGTTGATTCCAATTGGTGATAGTAGCATACCATCGAGTGCAGCATTGGTCTCGCATGAAGCAATGCTGGACCATCATGAGGGTGTGATGATGGTATCAGTTCACCGTGTTGCTGCATCAGTGCTTATCGCCAGCCTCGCTGCGTTCGCTGCAAGTGCAGTTATACGAGGATATCGCTGGTATTCACGGGATGGATTTGTATTGTTGATACTCATCGCAGCAATGGCGACAGCATGGATTGGTACAACATTGCCTGCCGACAGCCGAGGCTTAGATGCCTATGCTGTTGGTCGAGCGTTTCTTGTAGATAATTTGCCGATTGCCGGTGATGTCATTGCCGCAATTCTGCCAATTAAACACAACGCCGCAAGACTTTTTTCGTTGCATGCCGTATGGCTTGCACCGATACTGGCGATAGCGACGGTATTTGTCCTTTCTCCTCGCACGCTTCAGGTCGAGAGCCTCACAGTTGGTATCGGTGCTCTTGCAATTGTAGTTACTGGATGGGGAGCCATGCTGCTTGGTGGGCATGAAATGTCAGGAGCAGTAAGTATGCCGGTTTGGCATCTTACAGTCGTGTATTTGCTGCTGCAGGCATTGCCAATGGATGTGACAATGGCAATCGTGTTGATGTGGTGGTGTAGTGTGTTCATTGCGGGTACAAGCCATGTGCGTTGGGTGCGAAGAGCGGGTGCGATACTCATCGTTAGTTGGTTCATTGCTGGTGCACTCATTGCTCAATTCAAGGCATTGTAGAATATGTGTGGAATCGTTGGTATCGTCGAATACGCAGCGCGCGAGCCAAACATAGATGTTGCGATGCTCGAACGGATGAGTACGGTGTTAGCTCATCGAGGTCCAGATGATGCTGGGACGTGGGTTTCGCCGGATCGCCGGTGTGGTCTCGGTTTTCGGCGATTGTCCATTATTGATCTTAGTGCTGCCGGTCATCAACCGATGAGTACCCCTGATGGACGCTGGACGATCGTGTTCAATGGAGAAATCTACAATCATCAGCAATTGCGATCGGAATTGGAAACTCTCGGATACCGGTACCGTTCGCGAACAGATACCGAGACGATTCTCTACGGCTTTGATGCATGGGGTGAACAATTGTTTGAGCGTATGCACGGGATGTGGGCGCTTGCAATGTGGGACAGCCACACGTGCGAACTCGTCTGTGCACGTGATCGAATAGGGAAAAAGCCGTTGTATTGGTGGCATCGTGATGGACGCTTCATCTTTGCCTCTGAAATCAAAGCAATACTGGAACATCCGGCAGTAACGCGCGAGGTCGAGTGGGAGGAGCTTCCGATTTATTTGACGCTTTCTGCCACCAGTCATGAGCGTACACTATTTCAAGGAATTTCAAAGTTGCCTGCAGCGCACATGCTCCGCCTACGACCCAATGGGCAGATTATAATGCGGCACTACTGGAAGCCACGCCCAATGCCGGACGTGTCTCGACTAACACTTGCGGAAGCGGAAAACGAAGTTCTCAGACTGTTGCGGCAGGCGATCGCTGATCGCATGATGAGCGATGTACCATTCGGTGTCTTTCTCAGTGGCGGGCTCGATTCGAGCATCAATGTTGCATTGATGGCGGAATTGATGGATCGTCCAGTTACTACCTTCACCGTCGGCTATCGAGACCACGACCGGTACAATGAGCATGTCCATGCACGGCGCATCAGTGATCTCTTCGGTACCATGCACCACGAAGTGTTAATCGGGCACTCTGATGCACTGCCTCTACTCGAGACGATGGTTTGGCATGAAGACGAACCAAACGGGGATCCGGTTTGCATCCCACTGTATTTTCTCGCGCGTCTGACGCGAAGCAGTGGTACGACGGTTATTCAAGTTGGCGAAGGCAGTGATGAGCAGTTTGTCGGGTACCCCTGGATGGTTCGTGAATGGAAATTTGGTCGTTCGTGGTGGCGTTGGTATTCGCTGTTACCTGTGCAGTTCCGCCGGATCGTGTACACCATCGTCAAGCCGATTTTTCAGCAACGGGGTGCATATCGAGCACTCGATTACGTGCGTCGAGCAGCGTCGAATGACCCGCTTTACTGGGGTGGAGGAGCGGACATTGTACCAACGTATCTCGAACTGTTATTTACCCGGCAGTGGGCGGAATTAGCACAACAGCCCTGCCATTACGTGCGGCGATTGTCACAAGAAGCTTCACAGATTCTTCCCCACACAACACTGCTGCAGCAAATGGTGTGGTACGAGTTCGAGCACCGGTTACCGGAATTGCTGCTTATGCGCGTGGATAAGATTACGATGGCGCATTCCGTAGAAGCGCGGGTACCATTTCTCGATTACCGACTGGTCGAGTTCACGATGAATCTACCAGATCGCCTTCGTATGCCGGACGGCAAAACTCCCAAGCTGTTACTCAAACGTGCTGCAGAGCGACTCCTGCCAAAGGACATTGTCTATCGGCGCAAGCAGGGTTTCGCCGCACCAATGGACGAATGGCTCCGCACAGTGTGGTATAACTACGCGCAGAGCACGATTCTCGATTCGTACTTTGTGCGTAGTGGTGTTCTTAGTCGGTTCGCTGTACAGCATCTTTTTTATTTGCTCCGCAACAAACAGCAGCGCGTTGGAAAGAGTATCTACGCCTTGTTGAACTTAGCGCTGTGGTATCGCCGATTCTTTGGTGGTTAAATATCTTGGTTTGTGTTAGATGTATCGGATTGAACAACGTGATGATGAGTTGAGCGGCACGACAGCCGCCATTCGCTACCACTGTTGGTTCGATAGAGCCGCAGAACACCTCCTTCGTGTAAGGATGGAAATAGATCTGCAACCGAATGCCGATAACATTCGATTGACCTTGCCATCGTGGGCTCCGGGTAGTTATAAGATTCGCGACTTCATTTCCCACGTCGGTAATCTCCATGCTTACGACGAGAACGGATGTGATCTTCCCATCGAATGGGTCGCAAAAAATAGTTTCCGTCTCGACACTGCGGGAGCGTCTCATATAGCAGTCGAGTACGTGTTCTATGCGAACGAGCGAACTGTACGAACGATGCATATCACGCGTTGGCGTGCCTTTTTGTTCCCGGTCAATTGTTTGTTTTACGTCGAGGGACGAACTGATGAGATTCACCATGTTCTGCTGTACTACGACTCATCGCAATGGCGCACATTGACGACTGCACTATCGCCGGTGCAACCGCTTGACACTGCGACGATGCCTGTCATCCTTGGTGCACTTAACTATGACATTCTCGCTGATTCGCCAACAGAGATTGGTAATCATCAATCTGCCACGTTTTATGCGTGCGGTGCACGGCACGATGTAGCGCTGATTGCACCAGTTCCTTTGAACGTGGAGTGGCTCGCTGCTCGCTGCAGAACGATCGTTGAAGCTGAGGCGTCGATGTTCGGTGGAACAGTACCCTACGATCGGTATGTGTTTTTTGTATATGCCGGTGCAAATCTCAACGGCGGATTGGAGCACGCCCGATGCTCAGTTAACATGTGTGATGTGTCCGCGTTGACTGATCCGACCAAAGCAAAGTCGTTGCTTGCGTTGCTGTGTCATGAATACTTCCATGTTTGGAACATCAAGCGCATTCGACCGGCAGAATATGGACCGTTCGATTATACGCGGGAGGTTCTTTCACCAATGCTGTGGCTTGCCGAGGGGTTTACTTCCTACTACGATGATCTTTTCGCGTATCGAGCGGGTTTCTACAGTAGGGAAGAATACCTTGACATTCTCGCGCGGGATCAGATTGGTAGGCTTCTCCATATACCCGGCCGTCATGCCATGACAATTCGTGATTCGAGCTACCTGGCGTGGGTCAAACTCTATGCACAGTCACCAGATGGTCAAAACCGCTTTCCATCGTACTACCTCAAAGGAGGTGTATTGGCACTGTTGCTTGACCTGGCAATTATCGCAGAAACAGATGGTGTTCGGCGCCTTGATGACGTTATGCTCACACTCTGGCAGAAATACAGACAATCTCCCGAGCGTGGGCTGACTGAAACAGACGTACTCAGTGCAATTGAGCAGCATTCGAGCCAGCGCGTGCGAGATCAGTTTTGGCAGTGGCTGACGCAGGTTGACGATCCTGATATGGTGGCGATTCTTTCACCGCTCGGACTTGAGTTTGTTACCGACTCGGCAATGAGCACGGAGTTGTTACCACCTGAACGATGGGCTGGCATGCAATTGAAGTCAGATAGTGGCAAACTCATCGTAGCATCTGTGGAAGATGCTACGCCTGCATCGCGTGCCGGTATTGCAGTTGACGATGAGATCATTGCATTGAATGATGTACGTGTGACGACGCCGGAGCAAGCACAACTACTGTTACGCACAGCCATGGGTTCTGTAACCGTGACAGCGAGTTGTGATGGGAGATTGTATCGTACGCAGATTGAACTGCGGCTGGCAACACAGTATCGCCTACAGTGTATTGCAACCCCAGGCAGCCAACAGTATCTGCTTTTCGAGCGTTGGCTTGAGCGTAGCATCGAAGGATAATCAGCAACGCACCGCTTCATTGTTGTAGTCAGTTCTTATGTTATTTTGCAGTATAGTCAGATTGTTCACTTTTCGGTAATGCAGTGATGGCACACAAAAGATTCTATGTAATTTTTTTGATCGCAGTCGTGCTCGCAAGCGGCATCATGCATGCCGACAGTGGCGAGCTTCGACTGCGTCCATTGCCTGATGTTCAGACGTTCTCGCTCTCGCCGCGTTTGCATGAGAGAATTCCACATATGCAGTATGCTCCTGGTCCGCGCCTGCAAGGAGCAAGTTATACAGTTTTTGATTCGCTGTTCAATGCATTTTCGTACTACGGAAGTAATCAAACGTGCGTGATCTGGGAACCGCAGAGCGGAGCCTTCCTGACAATCAAGCGCGGTGCATTACCTCCATCAGTACAAACGAGCACCGATATCGGGAATAACATTTTTCTGATGTGGACAACTGACTTTGGACAAAGCTGGGTCCGGCGTGGTCCCGTGTTGGAGGGTAGCAGAGGCGTGCTTGCACCCAATGGCGCACCGCGATATCCTGCCCTGGCTGTTCTCTACGGAGATACACAGATTAGAGATCTCGATGGATCGGC
Source organism: Chlorobiota bacterium (assembly GCA_026416585.1). Classification (GTDB taxonomy): domain Bacteria; phylum Bacteroidota; class Ignavibacteria; order Kapaibacteriales; family NICIL-2; genus NICIL-2. The sequence goes on from JAOAEV010000072.1 coordinate 44,365, forward strand.
AATTGCATACTTTGCGCCCGTGACTAATGGCAGCAATTGGATTGGCATGGCTACGGGCTATGTACCGACGCTGCCGGGTGCTGGCGCAAACAATATTTTCCTTGATGCATATGATGATCGAACTCCAGAGGGGAACCAATATCTACACGCATACGGCACAACAGTCAGTACTGCTTCGTTTAGTCCCAGTGCCGACTCGATATTTGCATTCGGGATGTATTCATTATCCCCAACACCGCAAGGCTCTGCACCATCGAGTCAGAACAATCATATCGGGGTCATGAAAGTCAATGTGCTCGGCGTAAACCAATTCACGCCTATGATACCACCGTCACTGCGTTCGACAAACTTCGCTGACCCGGGATCGACTACAGCACGTACAAGCTCGGAAGTTGCTCTTGACATAGATAACGAAAGGAACCTATACGCTGGGGTATTTGGTCGCTTTTCGTCATTGGTGTATAACGATACGGCACGTGCTACCTTTGCAGTCGCTAAATCAACAGACGGAGGTAATACATGGGGTGATCTTAACATTCTTCCAATGAGTGTGATTGAGACGTATGCGAGTCAATACGGTGCTGATCCAGCATCGTCAGGATTCACATTCAGTTGGGCATGGAATAATAATACTAACACTCGTGTGACGAGTGCTAAAGATTTTGCTGTGCTTGGTCAGAATCGGTATAGCTTTGCTGCACAGTTTATGTTGGTGAGTAATCAGCAAATCGCCGGTGTCCATTATGTGGAGGTGTATTACGAGAATGGTCAGTGGGGTATTCGGAAAATCGCAGATGCATCGTTGTTCGAGACACATCCGCAGTGGTTGTTTGACACAGGTAGTGAATTAGCCCCGTCGCAACTGGGCTGTGAGTTGCAGCTTTCTCGTACTGCAGACTATTCCGCTTTACTATTCAAGACACTCGAAGCGCAAGTGGCTACTGTCAACGGGCAGGACTATATCACGACCGATGTAGTTGTCGCTCGGCGTTCGGCTGATTCGCCGTTGTGGGATGGGTTGCGAAATGCAACTCAAAGTACCATGCTCGATCGAATTACCTGGCTTCCGAAGGTAGTTCCGAGTAACGTGAGCAATGTCCCGCTGCTCACGGTCCAGGCAGCAAGCCGCACTGGTACAGAATGGGATTATCTGTGGACGAACCAATTTTTGCTTGCGTCGTCGTCACAAGATCCGACCCCAGATGAGATATTGCGATATCGTCAATATGTAACATTGTCAGCGTTCAGTTATTCGACATTGCCTGCATGGGGTAGTGGATCGACGGTCGAAAATCGTGGCGCCCCGATGACTCTAACAGTCACTCCAAATCCTTCCGGCCACGTTGTTACAATTTCGATCGATGCAGGCGCAACAACAGATCCAGGATCCGTTGAAATTGTTGACATGCTGGGCCGCGTGGTTCATCGTGCAGAGTTCGAACTGGGACAGCAGTATTACACACTCGATGTATCCAATTTGCCCAGTGGTATATATCAATGCCGCTATCACTCTGCTGTATTGACAGCGACTACATCAATGCAAATTGTACGATAAATTTTCGAGGGCAGCAACTATGAAATCATTTCTGATTGTGTGCGGGTTGATTGTTGGAACTGTAGCCCTGTGGTCCGGAACGAATGGTAACCTTAGTGGCACCGTCAAAAGTAAAGATGGTAAGCCCGTACAGGGTGCGACAATTCGTGTGATGGGAACCGTTCGTGGTGCGAAAGCAAAAAGCAATGGTGAGTATTTGATCATCAACATCCCAGCAGGGACTTACACGATCAAAGTCACTGCCGTTGGTTATCGAGAAAAGAATCTTCAAGCGACTATCAGTGCCGACCAAACGACGACGCTCGACATTGTGCTCGAAAGTGCAGAGGTCTTGGGGAAGGAGGTTGTTGTTGAATCTGCACGACTGAAAATGGTGGATGATAAAGCAGTCGGTATTACGCGTGCTGTTGGCGGTGACCAGATTCAACGCACGACACGGGAAACTGCTCAACAGATCGCACTCACGCAAGCGGGTGTGCTGGGAACAGGTGGCGGTCTGTCAATTCGCGGTAGCCGCCCGACCGATACGCAAATCCGGATTGATGGGCAGGATGTTTCCGATCAAATCACTGGTGGTTTCGGTGAAGCAGCAGCGTCGGCGGGTATTCAGTATGCACCAACAGCATCAGCGTTTGCAACAGAAGAAGTGCAGGTGCTCACCGGAAACTTCAGCGCACAGTATGGCAATGCAATGGGCGGGGTCGTCAATCAGGTTGTCAAAACGGGTAAAACCGACCAATATGAGGGATTCCTTCGGTGGAGAACGGATGTGCCATTCCTGTTTGGCACTGCCGGAAATGGCTTGAAAGCTCTTGCACAGTTGCAACAAACGTATGAATTTGGCGTGGGAGGACCTATACCTCTGTTGGGTCGTTCAACGTTTTTCATTTCCACAAAATATGTTACGGAGCAGTATCGCGGTGCTGGACTCGATGTCCGTGACCGTGTGGGGAATAGTATTTCTCAGCTCCCGGACAACTCCTCTGCAGTTCGAAATATCACTGGCCGCCTCGCATTTCAAATTACTGATGATATCAAACTCATTCTCGGTGGCACGTGGGGACTGACAAGTCTTGGTTTCGGTAATTGGTCATGGCTTTATGCGAATTCTCCAGCAGTGCAGTTGCGTTTCAATCCAACAACTGGGCTCAATGATACAATTCTGCTGTCAACTGTACCCGAGCGGGTTGCCAAGGTCAATGCTCTGAATAACTTCATCTATAGCTATTTTGCTCGGATCAATCATATTTTGACCGAGACAAGTTTCTACGAAATGACACTATCGTTCAATAACAACATCTCGGAAGACGGACGTCGCAGAATTGAACTTGGTGAGGGCTCATTGCTCCAAAATGGTGTTGCACTGGATCCCTCGAAAGTTTCAACAGCGATGCCCAAGGATAATTTCTTTACGGGATGGGATATTCTAAAGCCTACGGATGATTATGTACTCGACCGTTCGCGAGGAACTCAGGTACCCAAAAACGGTACACAAGGCGATAAAATCGTGGACTACTATGCCGAAACATTCGGCAATGTCTATTTGGATAACAATCCCAATCGTCCATTCTATACACTTGTCCCAAGCAATTTGACCGGGTATGTTGAAGGGGCTTCAGACATTCAGAGCACACGCAATCCATACGGTTTCATGGGTGCGTTTTATGCCAGAGGGAACGACGAGGGTGCTGTCAACCGTGGCTTTGAGTTTAAGAGTGCGAGTTTTTGGCAGCTTGATGGTAACTATCAGCTCAATCTTTTTGCTGGTGATTTCCGCCATCTCATCAAAGCAGGTATCGACGCTCGATACTACACTGTGCGTCGTTACTATAACAGCTTGCCTTGGACCGGCAACCCATTCTACGATGTATTCACCGACCAGTGGGGTGGCGACATCTACAGCCTGACAGAAGCTGAGCGTGCCGAAGGAAGTAAGCCTAAAAATGCGATTATTTCGGCAGTGTATGTCGAGGATCAGATATCGTATAAGAATATCAACATCAATCCTGGTCTGCGCATTGATGTTTTTGATCCGAGCACAACGTACCGTACAAATCCTGCCGATGCGACCTCTGCAGAACGAACTACAGCAAGCATCAAGGTACAGTTGAATCCGCGGTTGTACATATCGTATCCAGTCGGTGAGCGCTCGTTCTTCTCGATAGCGTATGGTTGGTATACGCAAGTTCCGCGCTTTGCGCTGTTGTACAACAGCACCGTTTCAGCGTTGACACGGGGTAACAACATTGTCGGTAACCCAGACCTACGACCGGAGAATACTAAGCAGTACAACGTTGCCTACAACGTACAGCTCTCAGATGACTTTGCGCTCGACGTCCAGGCATTTTACAAAGACATCTACGGCCTGACGGGGTTGGCATATATCCCCGATAATCGCTTCCCTTATGCCTTAGTCTCCAACGGAGAATATGGCAATGCACGGGGAGTGGAGATTACGTTCCGCAAGCGACTGTCCAACAACATTGGATTTAACCTCAATTACACTCTTTCCTATGCCCAAGGTACCTCTTCAAGTCCTGGAGCAAACTACAACGTTATCCTCGCTGGTGCCGATCCATTCACCGGTGTTCGGCAGTTTCCGCTTACTGAATATCCGCTCGATTACGACCGCCGTCACCGTTTCAATTACATCATTGATTTTGTTTGGGGTAAAGGCGAAGGACCATCGATCGGTGGAATACACTTTTTAGAAAACGTTGCGTTAAACTTCACTGGACTTTTCCAGAGCGGAACACCTTACACACGGTTGGATTTGCGGGGTAATCAAATAGGGGACTTCAATGCAGAGCGTCAACCATCGGTGTGGACAATGGATATGCGTCTTCAGCGAACAATCCCATTGCGCGATCTTTTCGGTGAATCATTTGGCACATCGGAATTGATCTTTTTCCTCGACGTCTTCAATCTGCCTAATCTAACTGGTCCCATTTCCGTGTATCCGCGAACTGCTGATCCTGATAACGACGGTGTGAGCTTGTACCGGCAGCCAGGGGATTTTCCTGCTGGTCCGTGGTACGCAAAGCCTGATCCAGCAAACCCAGCAACAATAGCTGCCAGTCAATACGACCGAACAGGTGTCCGGCTCTATAACCAAACAGCTGATCTCAATCGCGACGGCATTGTGACCCAACAAGAACAGTTCCAGTCGTATCTGGATTATGTTAACACAGCGATTTCACGCCGACCCCGATACCAATTTCCGCGGACAGTGTTTTTTGGTATTATGCTCCGCTTCTAACATTCAATATGCATGCAAGTCGAACATTTCAAGGACAGAGTCGAATGAAAACACGCATTATCATCGTAGCGTTTTTGTTGGTTGCTGGTGGGTGGATAATTTCTCTGCCAGCTAAGGACATCGATCGCACCAAAGCAAAAGATCGTAAGGGTGCGACACTCCAACAAGCGCAATTCAACGATTTACGCAGAAATACAATCAGCAAGTTTGACTTTTACGTGACCAATTACGGAATACTTTTCCTCAATGTTGCTCGTAACCAAGGTGGGGGGTTCTGGCCGCGTGGCTCCACGAATGAGTACGCATTTGGTGGTGGGGTGTGGTTCGGAGCGATTAAATATGTCGGTGGAGAGCCGCGGAAAATGTGTGTTATTGGGTATAATCCCAATTCCGGCATTTCGTGGATGACACCTGGCTCGATCGATGACGGCGATCTCGGCGATCGTTCTCAGGAGGCGATACTAAAAAATCGCGTGTACATGTCCACAGATTTTGTGCGGGTGACCGGTGCACCACGTAATTCCGCAGATGGGCCTAATTGGCCAATTTGGGATGTCAATCCAAATGACACGATGGTTAACGTGGCGATTGTCAAAAATCGCTCGCGTTACGTGGGGTACTACGTCAATGATACAGCAAGCCGTAACTATACAAGGTATCCGAAGGGTCCAGCATTCATCTCGCAAGAAGATATCGTTTGCGTGTATAAAGACACCGATCTCCGTGCATACGAGATTGGTGAAGATCAGGCCCGTGCGTTGGGTTATCCATTGCGCATTCAGGTTGAGCAGACGATGTATACATGGGGTTTTGGCGAGTACGGACACTTTATCTTCATGCGTTTCAATATCATCAATCGCTCTCAGGATACACTGTATCAGTGCTGGATGGCACCAGCTATGGACTTCGATTTAGCGGCATTTCCCAACTATGCTGGTGGGGCTGCCAATGACCGTGTGAGCTACTACTTTCAGGATACGACACTTAATCTCGCATACCAGTGGTCGAATACCGATCGCGGTGAACGTGGCAAAGGGTTCGGCTACATCGGTATGTCCTTTTTAGAAAGTCCTGCTGTTGACGACCAGTTCTTCATTCGTAAAGATCGCGGATATTACCCACTGCCGGAACAGCTTGGTTTGCGGACGTTCCGGAATTGGATTATTCAAAATGATCCCAATACCGACGTGCAGCGTTATGATTTCATGGCAGCAGGTGTTCGAGAAGGCGATACTGGTCCTGGAGATAAACGTTTTCTCATGGCAACAGGACCATTCAATATGTTGCCGGGAGACACTGCTCGCGTCGTTGTGGGAGTCATTCTTGCTCCTCCGATCAAGGAAGAAGCTGATGGTACCGAAGAAGACTTGGTCAATCTCGTGCGACGCACTCGTTTTGCGCAGCGTGTCTACGACAATGGGTTTGCTGCCCCGCAACCGCCTGAAGCCCCAAAGGTAAGTTGGGAGCCACTCAATCATGCGATTATTGTCAAGTGGGATACGACCAGTTATGCTTCATATGACCGCGAAGAGCGTGGAATGGACATCATGGGATTTCGCATTTTTCGCTCACGTGTACCGACGCAAGACACCTTCGATGTAGATCTTCGCTCGCCTACAGCGGATTACCCGGGCGGACGCAGCCCATTTGGATGGAAGCTTATCGCAGAGTGGCGGGTCCCGTCTCCGTTCTGGACGACAGCTATACTGTCTGATAGTAGCGATATCAACAGTACGCGCTACCCGTGGATACGTATCTTCCCGCAAGTCAACAAAGCATCGCTGCGTTTGCTCTATCCCAGTTTGCTGAATGCAACTGAAATCACCAATGATAGCGTTATGATTGTTCGACGAATTCCGAACACCGTCACGGAACCGTGGCGCTCATTCTGGACCGCTATCATTCCACGAGGCACTATCAGCTCACAAAACCGATATGATACCTTGACGTTGGGTAAGATTACTATTCTTCCCAATGGTCAAATACCGACCCTCCCAACGTCGGCAAACGATACAACAACGATGAATCAAGCGATGCAAAATCTCTGGTATCAAATTGCCCGGGGTACTGCTCGCATCCAATGGATGGCAGATGATTGGGTTGATGCTCAGTGGGCACGAGCTATCATTCGTCGTTATCTCGACAGCGTCACCAATAACCGAACACTCCTTGATGTTGGTGATGACAACAGAGACGGTGTGATCTCCCAAGATGAAGACCTGCGCCGCCGAGAAGAAATTCTCAATAGCGTGGACTACTATTACCGAGTCCTTGCGTTCGATGAAGGTGACTACTTGCAGGGTACACCCATCAAGAACAGTGTCGCTATCGACAACGTGAACGTTGTTCAGGCATTTGCACTTGCACCTGGTCCGTACCGTGCACCGTCGGTATCGGTGACGGAGGACCGCAATAAACTTGGAGGATTATACAATTTCCGCCTTGTCCCAAAGGATGCAGCACGCTTTGCACAATTGTTCGGTGGTCATCAAATCGAGCTCGAGTTCCAGCCGGCAGCCAGTGGAACAACGTTTTACACCTGCATTGATACGATCTGGAATAACTCAGCCCAAATGCTCAAGGGTTTCTACGGCAACCGACTCATCGTGCGTGATAAGACGACAGGGCGTCAGCTCGGTGACTACACCGTGTTCTATGAGCCAGCAGACTGTCTTTTTGACAATTTCTTTTCGGACGTTGCGATGGTGTTCGTTTCGCCGAATACTGTATCGGAAATTAGCAATCTTTGCGATCAAGCGCAGAATAACCCTGCCAGTTTCGTGTATCCCTATAGTACCGAGGTGACGTATCGTGGTGGTACATGGAATACAGACAAACCGTGCTTAGGGAATACCCGGACACTCGAGGGGACATTCGCGATATCGTTTGACTATTTCATTCAGCAGTACGGTGGAATTATCCGGCCGCATCGGATCGAAAAGCTAAACAGCTCGGCGAATACGTTCCTCGAATTTCGTCCGCTACGACGCACGGACATTGCCAGGCTCGAGCCCGTCGCAATAAATTATGCTCAAGGACTCTACGAGCGGTTCAACAATGGTGCAGCACTGTACGAATTAGAATTTTTACCTGGCGGAGTCGAAACAATCACTACGCAATTTCTGCGAGCGCGGGGTTTCCAATTCGATACGATTACCAAAACGTTCGACGTTTCTTATCTCAATGTTCGGCTCCGAAATATCCGCACGTATCGCCGACCTGTTGCTGAAAGTGATTCCATCGAGGTCTCTTACCCGGTTGAAGTACCATCTTATTCCGTCTCGTTGCCAATCGACCTTGTGGACTACAGTCAGACTGGAACGTCAGATGTGTACACGTATCCTCATCCACGTGCAGTGCCGGTTGGTGCGTTCAATCTTTCAGCGTATGCGTGGCTCAATGGGCGATATAGCAAAAGTAATTTCACCTCAAAAGAGACTGCAACTCAACGTAATCAACAAGCCGGTTGTGCCAATCGTGCATGTCCCGTGGGTACGCAGGGTCGGTACTATCTTTCGACAATCACGCCGGAGGGGGATACTGTTGATTTTACGCATGCACTTCTTGTCGATGGTGGAACGTTCTGGCTTGATTTCGCAGGAAAAGGTGGTCGTCAAGGTGGTGCTATCGGTCGAGTTATACCGTATCCGCCCGATAGTGCAACTGCGACAGAAGATTTCAAACCTGGGGACAAGGTTCTCATCGAAATCATGGGTGGTCCATTCGGCCTTCCACTACCAGGAGCGAAGGTAACATTTGCTGTATCGCCATCTGAAATTCCGCAAGAGCAATTGACCGACAGCGATCTGGAGCAGGTCTTGATCGTGCCGAATCCGTATGTCATCACCCATGTTGGGCAAAAGTCATCTTACGATGCAAAGATTTACTTTACACGTCTTCCCAAAGAATGCACGATCAAGATTTACACGGCGGCCGGTGATCTTATTCGCACGATACGTCATGTCGATCAAGACGGTACATTCCGCTATGGGATGGACGTGTGGGACCTTCTCAGTGATAATCGCCAGCGTGTGGTGTCACAAGGCTTATTTGCAGTTATCGAAACGCCGAATGGCGCGCAGACAGTCAAGAAATTTGCTGTCGTTGTTGGTGGTGCTCGTATTCTCGGTCGCTAATAATCACGTGGAGTAGAAGAACCGATGAAAACAATACTCATTACACTTGTGTTTGGCGCTTGTATTGGTACATTTGTATTTGCTCAGCAGCAGAATGCTCAAGGATCCTCTGCGGGAGAATTTCGCAAAGTTGGTGCCGCGGGTGCTCAATTTCTCAAGATCGCTGCAGGTGCTCGTGCGAACGGCATGGCAGGAGCATTTTCAGCGATCGCAAATGATCCAACAGCGATTTTCTACAACAACGCTGGTATCGTTGACATCTCCGGCTACATGGGGCATTTTACCTATACTCAATGGTTTGGCGGCTACTCGCATAATTTTCTTGCAGGAGTTGTGCCCATTTCAGATAAATACCGTGCTGGATTATCGGTGACATCGTTTACAAGTGGACCCATCCCGTTTACAACGGTGCAGGAGGAAAACAGGCTCAATACAACGTACAGTATTACCGATGTTGCAATTGGTGCAACTGTAGCGGGACAGCTTACCGAGCAGTTTTCCGTTGGTGTGACTCTCAAATATGTGCAGAACGGAATTGGTGGAATGAGTGCCAGTGGTGTTCTTGCTGACGTCGGTACAATGTACCGGTTCCGGGGCGTTCGACTAGGATTTTCCATCAGCAATCTTGGTCCGCAGCTGCAATACTCTGGTGCTGATCTCAACTTCCGAACAGACCTTCTTCGAGAGTTGCAATATCAACAGATCGATGCGTCGTTTTTAGTCAATCCGTATAATGCGCCCATATCGCTTAGGGCAGGATTGGTAGCCGACATGATGTCGGAAGTGTTCGGGATGTACGACTCCGATCCGAACTTAGGGATCGATAAATCACGCGAACATCGCTGGTTGATGGCGCTCGAGTTCGAAACGTTGTCGGATGTACCGGAGCAACTTGCGATTGGTACTGAGTACACGTGGAACGATCTTGTTTCACTTCGCGCTGGCTACCGTTTCAATCAAAGCATATTCGGACTCAGCACGGGGGTGGGAATTCGCTATATCGGTAGCGGCTTCGAAGGAACACTTGATTACGCCTTACAGCCAACCAGTGCGTTTGGTATCATCAATCGCTTTTCATTGACGTTACGCTTGGACTAAGGTTGCCCAAGATAGAGGAACACGCATTTTTGATCCTCCCAACTTTCCAGTGCAGCCATGCAGTGCAGAGCGTTGATAATGGCTGCCGCCGTAATTGTTAGTGGCATTACAGCTGTCGCTCAAGGGCA
>JAOAEV010000052.1 GCA_026416585.1 Chlorobiota bacterium
TTGAGTCGAGACGCCCGCCAAGACCGCATTCAATAACCTGTAAGCTTGATGATTTTTTGAATTTTAAAAATGCCATAACAGTTGTAATTTCAAAAAAAGTCGCTTCGATTTGATCAGCGGTGGTTTCGAGTGCATTGTACAGTTCAATAACTTCTGTATTGCTGATTGGCTGACCATTGATGCGTATTCGTTCGTTGAATGATCGCAGATGCGGCGACGTATAGAGCCCAACTTTCTCACCAGATTCTGCCAAAACCGATGCGATAATGCTCGATACGGTTCCCTTTCCATTTGTTCCTGCAATGTGAATTGCTCTCAGGTCGCGATGAGGGTTACCGACGGCAGCCAGTAACGCCTCCACACGTTCCAATCCGGGTTTGATGCCTCGTTGGTGCAATGAATAGAGCTTCTCGAGAATGTGTTGCATAGAAAAAAACACGTTTTAGGATCATTACAAAATTCCTATTTCTCTATCGGCACAACTCCATTCGCACAAATTGCTTTTGATATGCGTCTTTCACCAACAAACTCAAGGAATTCCATTTGTCATGAAGCGTAGCGATAAAAGAGTGCTTGTCGGCATGAGCGGCGGTGTTGACTCAACTGCGGTGGCGGCGTTACTTGTTGAACAAGGATATGACGTGATTGGGATCACGATCAAAACTTACGAGTATTCGGTCAGTGGTGGCAATATTGGCAACGAGTCATCGTGTTGTTCGTTGGACGGGATAAACGATGCGCGCGCCGTTGCGTTGATGCTGGGTATTCCACACTACGTCGTTGATTTTACACAATCTTTCCGCACTCGTGTAATTGACTATTTCACGCACGAGTACATGAGCGGTCGGACTCCCAATCCGTGTGTACAATGCAATCGCCATATCAAGTGGGGTGAATTACTTCGCAAAGCAGATGCACTCGGTGCAGCATACATAGCGACCGGGCATTACGCTCGCATTCGGTATGATTCGGGCACCAACAGATATACCCTCTCGCGCGGACGGGACTCACGGAAAGATCAATCGTATGCCCTATGGGCACTAACACAGGACCAAATTGCTCGGACACTCTTTCCCTTGGGTGAATGGACAAAAGAACAAACGCGCGAATACTTACATAGTCGTGGTATTCCCACTGCATCAAAACACGAATCGTACGAATTGTGTTTTGTGCCTGACAATAATTATGCACGTTTTCTCTCGGAAATCGTTCCTGAAAGTACCTTGACCAGTGGACCAATCATCAAGGATGGCAGCGTCATCGGTCAGCACCAAGGTTATCCATTTTACACTATTGGGCAACGGCGTGGGCTGGGTATCGCAACGCCAGAGCCTCTATACGTTCTCGATATTCTCCCGGACGATCGTGCAATTGTTGTCGGGTCAGAAGATGAGCTCTATCATTCGCATCTTGCTGCAGAGTCAGTCAACCTCATCAAGTATCCTCATTGGGAACGTCCACTGACACTACAAGCAAAGATTCGATACAAAGACGACGGTGCCACCGCAGACTGTTGGCTCGAAGAAGACGGAACGTTACGAGTACACTTCCACGAACCTCGGCGTGCCATTACACCTGGTCAATCAGTTGTGCTCTACGAGGATGACGACGTAGTTGGTGGTGGCATTATAAGCAAACGTTGGGACTAAGACAGCGCAGCATGATACTTTTGCGCATCGGTGTACTCATCACATTTGCAGAAGCAACATGTATCTACCGCAGTTTGCTGAGCAATTACGCAACGAGCTCGATTCCATTCGTCAAGCAGGACTCTACAAAGAAGAGCGGATCATCACTACTGCACAAGGACCAGAGATCTGTGTTGAAGGAATCTCCCAGCCAGTCCTGAATTTCTGTGCCAATAATTACCTCGGTCTTTCATCACATCCGCGTGTTATCGCAGCTGCCAAGCAAGCAATGGACACGCATGGATTTGGCATGTCTAGCGTGCGCTTTATCTGTGGCACACAAGATTTGCACAAAACACTCGAGCAGAAAATTGCTGAATTCTGCCAAACGGACGATGCGATTCTCTACGCTGCATGTTTCGATGCAAATGGCGGTGTTTTTGAGCCACTGTTTAACGAGGCGGATGCAATTATCAGCGACGAACTCAATCACGCCTCGATCATCGATGGTATTCGATTGTGCAAGGCTCGGCGGTATCGATACAGAACTTGCGACATGAACGATTTGGAGGATAAGCTTCGTCAAGCAAGGAATGACGGTGCAAGACACCTCATTATCGCAAGCGATGCCGTTTTCTCGATGGATGGTACAATCGCCCCTCTCGATATTATCTGCGAACTTGCAGAAAAGCACGGGGCACTCGTTATGGTGGATGAATGCCATTCGATGGGATTTATTGGGAAAAATGGACGCGGTGTAGTCGAGTACTACAACGTCACTGGCAAAGTAGATATCATCACGGGTACCCTGGGTAAAGCGTTAGGCGGCGGCATCGGTGGGTTCACTACTGGACGAAGGGAAATCATCGAACTCTTACGCCAGCGTTCACGACCGTATTTGTTCTCCAATTCACTGCCACCAAGCATTGTCGGTGCTAGTATCGCCGTCTTCGATTTACTTTCATCGACTACAGAACTGCGCGACCGGCTAGAAGAAAACACACGCTATTTCCGCTCGCAGATGGTATCGCTTGGCTTCGACGTCAAGCCAGGTGATCATCCAATCGTGCCCATTATGCTCTACGATGCAAAGCTTTCGCAGGATTTTGCGCATAGCATGCTCGAAGAAGGTATCTATGTCGTCGGTTTTTTCTACCCTGTCGTCCCCAAGGGTCAAGCTCGAATTCGTGTTCAACTTTCCGCAGCACACACCAAAGAGCATCTCGACCGTGCTCTCGAAGCGTTTGCGACTGTCGGTCGAAAGTATGGCGTAATTAGGTAGAGTATGTCTATGAGTACAGACAAGCATATTGGCATTATTGGTGCAGGGACAATGGGACGTGGTATTGCCCTGACGTGTCTTCTGCACGGCTATAATGTCACACTCAGCGATAGTAACAGTGCTGTACTGACCGCTGCAAAAGAATACATCTCCCAGCAGTGTGAAGCTCTGCTCCAGAAACAACGCATTACGACTGAACAGGCAGAGTTTGCACAGCACAACCTGCACATCAGTACTGCTCTTGATATCCACAGCAAAGCCGATATCGTTCTCGAGTCTATCATCGAAGATCGTCATGCCAAAGTTTCGGTAATGCGTGCGTTAGAAGCATTAATCGAAAAGCGTACGATATTGGCTACGAATACGTCGTCCATTTCGATAAACTCACTGGCAGCACATCTGCAAGATGCCACCCGTTGCGTTGGCATCCATTTTTTCAATCCTGCACCGATCATGCGACTGGTGGAGGTGATACCGTCTCTTTACACCAATCACGACACCATAACACGAAGTATCACATTTGCACGGAACTTAGGAAAAGAGGCAATCGTGGTGAAAGACGTCCCAGGATTTTTGGTCAATCGAGTTGTGCGAAACTTTTACAATGAAGCACTGCGGGTTGTCAACGAAGGGGCCGCATCGTTCGACCAAGTTGATCGCTTGCTCGAGGCATGGGGTTTTCGTATGGGTCCGTTTCGATTGATGGATCTCATCGGAATAGATACGAACCTGAGTGTAACGAAGTCCATCTTCGAGCAATACTATTTCGAGCCACGTTTCCAACCATCTCCGCTCCAGCAATCCTATGTTGATGCCGGCTTGCTCGGGCAGAAAACTGGTCGTGGATTTTATAGATACCCCCCTGAATAACGTGCGCTGGATTGGGACGTTTAGAGAGTATCTCAGCATTGCACGACGCATACTCGGCAGTCGAAAAACACGACTCCTTTCGTTTACACGGAGCATCGCTGTCGGCAGTGTTGCGCTCAGTAGCGCAGCTCTCTTGATCACACTTGCTGTTTTAGATGGCTTTGAGTACCAACTGGAGGCAAAAACATCTCTCTTTGTCGGACAGCTCGATGCTCGTCGAATCACGTCAGCACATTTACCTATCGGGCGATGGCTCGCTGCGCTTACGAACTCATCATCGGACATCATTGCAGCAACTGCATATAGTGAAATTGAAGCCCTTCTTACTCACCGAACTGCTGTGGAACCCGTACTCGTTCGTAGCGATACGCCATTGGTCACACACCGTTGGTCAGCGCTTGGCATTGGTACCAACTGGCAGCCTACCGCTTTTTCGATTGCATGTGGGCGCCCGCTTGCCGAACGATTAGGAGTGCAAATCAGCGATACCGTTACAATTCTTGTTACATCACAGACAGAATCAGCACGCGCCAGCTTTTCATCCATACCATTCCCAGTACGTGTAACCGTTGGCGCAATTTTCGAGAGTGGGATGCGCCAATTCGACGAAACGTATGTACTGGCATCACCCCTACTAATCAAACATCTTCGAGATAACTCCTCACCAACTGGCTTTAGCATTTGGTTATCGCACCCCCAACATGCGCGCTCGGTTGCACACCTACTCGATAGTCTCTATGGCACAGTGCTCTTCGTTCGCACATTCGACGAACTCTTCCCCGCCATGTTTACATGGATTTCACTGCAGAAGCGACCAATTCCAATTGTTGTCGGAATACTGAGCATTGTAGCTGCATTCAACATTATGACTATGTTATTCGTCGCAATCGTAGAGCGTCGTAATAACGTCGCCATACTTCGATTGATTGGTTTATCGAGCAAGGCTTTGTTAGTGATGATCACCGGATACGGCGTATGGATTGCCGTCAGTGGATTTACGATTGGGCTGATGATCGCCGTAGGCTTCCAGTGGCTTCAGCACTCCTTCCACATTATCCATCTTGACAGCAGTGTCTATTTTTTGGATGCATTACCCATCGAGTTGGCATGGCGGCACATATGGATTGTAGCGTTCGTTGTTTCAGTACTTGTTCTCAGTGTGTGTATTCTTCCTGCAGCTGCAGCAGCGCGAATAACTCCGCTTCAGTTGCTACGCATCAAGTGAGTTTTCTATTTTTCGTATTGTTCTACGTTGATAAACGTGTTAGTTGAATCATCTTTGCGGCATTGCCATGAGTATTAATCGAATCGTCGAGATACTTGGAGATAAAGCGACATTTCTGCTGGACCATCGTTGCAGAACCATACCCAAGGAAATGCTTGCCAACCCGGGACCAGATTGGATCGATCGCATTTTTGCCGGTAGCGATCGCAACAATCGGGTGCTGCGAAATCTACAATGGTTGTATTCCACTGGACGCCTTGCCGGAACGGGGTATCTTTCGATTCTACCAGTTGATCAAGGTGTTGAACATAGTGCAGGAGCATCATTCGCAAAAAATCCTGAATACTTTGACCCACAAAGAATCGTTGAACTTGCAATCGAGGGTGGATGCAATGCAGTCGCTTCGACACTGGGCGTGCTTGGGCTGTGTGCTCGCAAGTATGCACACAAAATTCCTTTCGTCGTCAAAATCAATCATAATGAGCTTTTGAGCTATCCCAACAAGTACGACCAAATTCTCTTTGGAACCGTCGAGCAGGCATACCAAATGGGTGCAGCCGCAATAGGCGCAACTATTTACTTCGGTTCACCAGAGAGCACACGTCAAATCCAAGAAATAAGCCAGGCATTTGCATGCGCGCATGAATTAGGGTTAGCAACAATACTTTGGTGCTACTTGCGCAGCGGTGCATTCAAGACAAAAGATGCAGACTATCACGTCAGCGCTGATCTAACCGGTCAAGCTAATTACCTCGGGGCAACAATCGAAGCTGATATCATCAAACAAAAGCTTCCCGAGAATAATGGGGGCTACGTTGCACTCAACTCTGGGGGTGTCAGCTACGGTAAATTCGATAAGCGGATGTACGAACAACTATCAAGCGATCACCCGATTGACTTGTGCCGGTACCAAGTCGCCAATTGTTACATGGGGAAGATTGCACTTATCAATAGTGGTGGTCCGTCCGGTACCAACGACATGTTCGAAGCAGTGTGGACTGCGGTCATCAACAAGCGTGCTGGAGGTGCGGGTCTTATCTCTGGGCGAAAGGCTTTTCAACGACCGATGCATGAAGGTATCGCACTACTCCATCAGATTCAAGATGTGTATTTGTCGCCAGAGATTGATTTAGCATAAACTGGAAGCTTTATCCTACAGTAATGAGTAATCAAAAGCCAGCGAATTTTGTTCGACTCAGTCGCGATTACCTATCACCACACAAGGCAGGATTGCTGTTTGGTGGGTTGTTCGTGACAATATCTAACATGTGCTCAGCTTATTATCCGCGTTTGATCGGACAAACTGTAGATGTCATCGCACACGGCGATGCAATGCTCGGTACTGTCCTAACAAACATCGGGTACATACTTCTTTTGACTCTTGGGAGCGGCTTTTTCATGTTCGCCACGCGGAAGACAATTATCGTCGCCTCCCGTAAAATCGAGTACCAACTTCGCCGAGATTTTCTTGCGGCACTTGAACAGCACAGCCAGCGATACTTTGACCGGATGCCTACAGGAGTTCTGATGGCACATGCAACAAATGATATTTCGGCGGTACGGGAGTTCCTGGGACCAGCAATTATGTATTCTGCGAATACAGTGACCACATTTGCATTTGTCATAACGCTGATGATAGCGTTGGACCCACTAACAACAGGTGTTGCTCTGCTTCCCCTCCCTTTCATCGCATTGACAACGTACAAAATTGGGAAACAAATCTATGGTGCTTCACGGCGCGTTCAAGAAGAATTTAGCAACCTTACTCGGCACGCTCAGGAGGCATTTTCAGGTATTAGAATAATTCGTGCGTTTGTTCGCGAACCCTACGAAGAAGGATTGTTTGCCAAACAAAGCAAAGCATACGTTACAAGCAATGTGAAATTGGCTCGACTGAACGCGCTGTTTATGCCATCGATGATGATGCTCGTCGGCTCAGCCCAGCTTCTTGTGTTACTATTCGGTGGTTATCGCGTCGTCAGTGGGGAACTAAGTATTGGTTCATTGACCCAATTTTTCATCTACCTAGGTCAGCTGATTTGGCCGATTGCGGCAATAGGATGGGTTACAGGTATCATTCAGCGCTCTGCAGCCTCGCTGGATCGGCTCTACAGCGTACTGGATGCGGAGCCAGAGATCAAGTTCCCTCATCATTCGCTGCGCCTGCCTCGCCGGTTCGATATATCATGTAAAGATGTATCGTTCAGCTACGATGCTCATAAGCCCGTATTAACGAAGATTACCTGTGCGATCGAAGAGGGTAAGCATGTAGGGATCGTCGGTCCCATAGGCTCCGGTAAGAGCACTTTAGTTCGGCTGCTCGCTCGGCTCTACGATCCAGATAGCGGCGCTATAGCAATCGACAATGTACCAATTGCTATGCTCAATGCAAATGATCTGCGACAGTTTGTTCGCTGTGTGCCACAAGAATCGTTTTTATTTTCGATGAGCATTGCAGAGAATATTTGTGTTGGGAATCCACAAGCTACCGAGAACGAAATCTGGCACGCTCTCGATCAAGCAGGAATTGCCGATGAGGTTTCTCGATTCCCTGATGGTTTGAACACAATAGTTGGAGAACGAGGAGTTTTGCTTTCAGGAGGGCAGCGTCAACGTTTAGCTATTGCGCGGGCTCTTATCGGGCGTCCACAGGTGTTACTATTTGATGACGCGCTCAGCGCTGTAGATACCCAAACCGAGCGGCATATCTTGGCACATCTTCGGAAACTGAACTGCACAACAATAATCGTCACGCACCGCATCTCAACAATCGAGCACTGTGACGAGATATTTGTTCTCGAACAAGGGCGGATCACTGCACACGGATCTCACCAACGTTTACTCTCGACCAGTTCATTCTATCAAAAGCTTTACGAGCGTCAACTCCTCGAGCAGCAATTACAACTCCACTAACGTTCAACCACACTGATGAAATATTGCAACAACATCCTCGAACTGATTGGTAACACGCCACTCGTCAAGCTGAATCGAATCACTAAGGGCATCATCGCACCTGTATTTGTCAAACTCGAGACACGCAATCCTGGTTCATCGATCAAAGATCGTATTGGCATTGCAATGATCGAACGCGCTGAGCGTGAAGGCCGCCTCACAGCGGGTGGGCTGATCATCGAAGCAACGAGCGGCAACACAGGTATTGGTATTGCACTGGCTGCAGCTGTTAAAGGTTATCGTTGTCTTTTTGTCACAACTGATAAGGCATCAAGTGAACGCATCCGTTATTTGAAAGCTCTCGGCGCAGATGTGATTATCACAACCTCGAAAGTTGGTCCTAATTCACCGGAGTATTACGTCAATATTGCTATTGAACTGAGCCGGACCATTCCTAACTCTGTACTCTTCAATCAATATGATAATCCTGCCAATACTGATGCCCACTACACCTCAACTGGACCCGAAATATGGGAACAAACAGAAGGGCGTGTTTCTCATTTTATTGCTGGTATGGGTACAGGTGGAACAATCACTGGTATAGCACGCTACCTAAAAGAGCAGAATTCCGCGATAAGGGTCATTGCTGCCGATCCAGTGGGTTCGATTATCAAAACCTACAAAGAGACAGGTACGCTTGCTGAAGGTACACCATACCTGATCGAAGGAGTGGGACAAGACCGCATACCAGCCAATCTCGATCTGTCTTTGATCGATGACATCGAACTTGTAACAGATTGTGAAGCGTTCGAGATGGCTCGCCGCTTAGCTCGGCAAGAAGGAATCTTCTGCGGTGGTTCATCAGGTATGAATGTGGTAGTTGCACTCCGTGTTGCGCGTACTGTACCCGCTGATAGCTGTGTTGTCACGATCATCTGTGATACTGGTGAGCGCTACCTGAGTAAGCATCACTCTGAAGAATGGCTGCGCTCTCAAAACATTGAGCTTGAAGATGTATTCACTGCCGGACTTATACTCGAACGCAAGCGCGGTCGGGCATTGATACCATCTCTTGTAAGCGTAACTGAAAACACATCGGTTGCTGAAGCACTTGAGCTGATGGAACATTACGATTTAGATCGTCTACCGGTGCTACGTTCTCATATAGTCATTGGCACACTCATCAAAGACACTCTCCTCGAAAAAGTGATTCAATCCCCCGATATTCTATCTTCAACGATTCCAGAATACATGTCTCCTCCACTTGCAACAATCGATGCACATGCTGGCTTTGAACAGCTACGAGAGCAGCTCAGCACCGAACCAGCACTTATCGTTACAGTGTATGGCTATCCTTCAGGGATTGTTACTCGTGAGGATGTCATCGAATACATAAACAGGGCGTAGCACGTTGCGCGCTACGCCCTGCGCATTTTGTTTGTACACTTCAGTACAAACGGCACAGCAAAGTTACGAATCAATCCCAGTTGATAAGCAAGGAAAATCGCATTGTATTTGCCAGGGGGTGATTTTGCTCGATTGTGTTGATAAAGCTAAAATCGAGCGTAAAAATATCATAACGGACACCTGCACCAAAAGTCCAAAAACGTCGACCGCCAATTCGTGTTGGTTCAGAAAAATAACCTCCTCGCAAAGCTATTACTTTTTCGTACCAGTATTCCATTCCAATTGCCGTTTCTACTCCTGAGTTTTGCCAAGCAGTTACAAATGATCGTGGCAATGGATCAGAACCAAATTGGTCACGGCGGACCAGCAGCTTACCGACATCAACCGCCAGCGAAAGATCGTTGAATTCATCCCGTACAAGATTGAGCATCAACCCCAATTTTAGCATCGTCGGGAGTGGGTCTGCCTCACTTCGATAGGTCATTTTGGGACCAACATTTTGAAGATTCAGTCCCAATGCAACCTTCGACCCCATGTCAAGTCCGCCAATATTGAGCTGCGAAGGCTTCCACAATAAACCAAAGTCGAAACCACCACTAACACCTACACCAGGCGCTGTCTGCCCTGGTTGTGCCGGTGCGAGATTCGATTGAATGTACCGAAGCTGTACCCCAGCTCCAAGATCGTCAGCTATCAGAGTACCATACGACAAACCAATGGCAAATTCATTCGAGCGAAATGTTCCGAGCTTATTGCCATTGATGTCACGACGTTCAAACTGACCAAGATTCATCAGAATAAAGTTAGCCGCGACCATACCATCGAGCTCCTCAAAATAGCGCCCATAGGTACCGTAACTGTAGAACAAATCCGCGTTGAACTGGGGTAACCAGCGAGAAAACGAGAGCGCGACTTGCTGTGTTCGCTGAAATGCCAATCCACCCGTATTCCAGTGAACGGCGTAGAGATTGTCCGCTACAGCAGTACCACATTCCCCCATACCACTTGCACGCGCATCCGGGGAGATTAGAAGAAATGGCACTGCTGAACCGCCTGCCTGTGCATACACTACACTGACAGAACCAATGAATGTCAACAGTGTTCCTGCTAATTGCACAACGATGCGTTTCATCACGAAACCTCTTGATTGTTATTGAATTTTCACAAGTAATGACCGCACAACAGCCTGCGAGCCAAATTCATTTCCGATTGTCAAAACCACTGGATAGATGCCAGCCGGCAAACTGGTACCATCTGCTTGGCGTCCATCCCATTCGAACGTGGTACTGTGAACGTCTGCATACACAGCAGATTGCGTGTACACTATACGACCATCTAATTGCGTAATCATAAGCGTTGCCATAATCGGTCGTGATTGGTTGTGATTGTACACAATCGTGACACGCTCACTAAACGGTACTGGGTATATCGCCACTCGTCCAGATTCGATGACTGAGTCACTATGTGCAACAATAAATCCGATACGGGCAACAGTGAAATTATTCAGAACATCCCACGCACGCACGGTAATTGTGTGATATCCGGACTTGAGATTGAACAGTTGGCGTTTAGCAGTTCCACGACGTGAATCTTCCAACGATGGTTCATAATATTCAGTCAGATCCACTGCATCGAGATTATCGTCAATCCATGCTTCGATCTTATGCCCGATACCGATTCCCGTTGAATTAACCCCTGTTTGGTCAAACAGATCTACAATCAGCACCGGGCTTGATCGAACAATATCGCCATCCCGGAAATTGCGAGAGTCAAGATACAACTCAACAACAGGTCCATCAACATCATCAACCGATGCTGTTTCTATGCAATTTACTTGGATAGAGCGAGTACCTCCCCACGCCGATACCTCGTTCTGCAAATCAAACGAATACACGTTCAACCGACATCGCTGCTCACTTAGCGTTGCGTCTTTCGGCACCGTGAAATCAGCACAGAACTCTCCATTACGTACAGAATAGGCTCCGCGGTGGAGCATCCCACCCGTTTTCCAAAATTGATAGGTTGTCGTATAACCAAGTACTAACTCAGCAGGATCCTGTATCCGTAGCATTACGTCCGAATCAAATAGCGAGACAATAGCAACACCATTAAAATCATCTGCACGTGCTTCTGTCAATGGATCTCGAATGGAACCACACACAGTAACATGCTCAAGAGCGCAGACCGAGATTGTAGAGTCACGCGCATCGCGATGCTGAATCGAATCGATCTGGACCTCGAGCGCTGGTATATGTAATCGCAACGCCGGATCACCAAGCAAAAAATACCGGCGGTCATTACTCCCATACTCGGTCAACTTGATTGCGTAAAGAATTTCGCCCAACGTCCGTGGTTGTCCGGAGGAAGATCGTCGTGCAAATTCATCATAAAATCGAAGGCTAATCCACTCATTTGCGATCGTGTAAACAACACGTGTCGCGGAAAAAACACCTATCGCTCCACCGTATTGCCACCTGACGAGCATTTCAGCACCACTTTGGACATCGGTCAGATCAAAACGTGCAAAGTCACACGTTGCGGCAACAAGAAAGAAGCATTTCGTTTGATTGCGCATCAACGAGATTGTTTTATCACGATCGAAAATCTCTTCGTGTGCCCACACACGCGGATTACCATGACCAATCCATTGCAAAAGCAGACTACCCTGACCATTGATGATCGAGAGCATTGATTCGGTCGCGCTGGGCTTTCGATTACCTCCTGAGCCAAACGTGGTTGGATATTCTGGCATGTACACCTTGCGCTGTATCATTGCTGGCATCAGCGCTTCAATCTTGCGAGATAGCTTTTCTGCCGAACCAACATGCAATGCGCCATCACTCCGCCCATTCGACGTCGGGCCATCATCAGCAACAAGGGTTGTCGTGATTCGCCAACTATCGCGAGCAGATTGATTCTCATAGCGCATAATCTTTTCCAGAATTGCTATCCCATCCTCGTTGCTGGTAACCGTTAGGCGGCCTACCGCTAAATCCATGATAAAGTCATCGCCGTCCACACAACCGTAATAGTCTTCTGTCGTGTAACTATCATCAGCATACGACCAATCGAATGGACGCCCAAGCTGCGTTTCTACGTTATCGTTTTCGAATGGTGGGATATAATTCGGAGTAGTCGTTGTGATACCACGGTAATCGTAATGCCCATCTCCCCACAGCAGCACGTAGCGCGGACGTTTCTGCCAATTGAAGTATGCAAAAGAAATAAAATCGCGAATCGCTGTTGGATCTGGTATACCGGATGCAAACGCAGCATAAATATGTTCGGCTGGAATGACAGCGACGGTAATACCTGACTGACGTTGACGGTATTGAGCATACGCCTGTGCGCTCTCGATGAGCGCAGTGGGTGCAATCACAATCATATCTGCTGCAAGCGATGCGTCTCGTGCTTGTCCGAATTCAACTCGTTCAAGCTCTGGTTTACGTCGTGCGGCACTGAAAAAGAATTGCCGCGGCTGAACTTTCTGTTGTACACTATCGAGTACGACGCGAATTGTTGCCTGCCGATCGGTAATCGAAAGATTCGAGTAGAGCTTTGGTTTGACTGGATCAGTCACATCGAAGCACAACGGACGCCCACTAAATCCGCTCACAGAAAACTCCACGATACCTGTATCCTTAGGTTCGGTATAAACGTGCAATTGGTCATCGGAAGCATGGAACAATGATGGATAAGCAATCTCTACGTAATCGAGCAAACCCGTGAATAACGTACTGGAGGACACATAACGCAATCGGAGTATGGAACGCTGATCACTGGCGACCAATGAGAGCGGAACACGAACCGTATCAAGAAGCGAAACGTATTCCGAATAGAGTTTCATTCTGCCCGTTAATGGCAATTGCCGGACCTCTGTTCCATGTTCACCGACACTAATTATAGCGGTCACATCCGATTTGTGAGCTACACAGATAGAGTATTCGACATACTCACCATTGAGAGCCAATCCATCAAGCGGGGTAGTAATCGTAATACCTGTCGTAGCATCGAAGGGACTGCCAAACCAACGTAATCCACTCGGCGATCCGTAGGCGTTGATACGGTCTTCTTCAAAGAACAGGCGGCGAATAAAGTACTGCGGGACTATTGATGCCGGCTGGCTCGGCGCTGGTACTGGAGTGGCTCGCTGACCGGTTTCACCACCCCACGTAAGAATGTAACTCGTTTTTGTAGTATAAGGATTGATATACCGACGCCAACGCCCCATTGTAGAATCAAAGAAAAATCCCCGTGCTGATGCAGCATAAAAAATTACTTCGCGTAAGGAACCATCTGGATTTGTTTCAACAATAATTGGTTGTTCGACTGGTTCATTACGGGCACCAATAGAGGGCATTTCGGGCAATGGGCGCCCACCATACCCCAGGAGTTTGATGGTTGAAACAAGTGAAACTGGAATTTGTATCCCCAACTTAGCCAGATCATCAGATGTCACAGCATAGACCCCCTCGTCAGTAATGCTTATTTTGACCGCTGTTGCCCCAGACCGGATTCCCGCTGATTGGCCACGTCGCAAAATCTGGGCTTTTTTGGTACCACCGTTCCACTGTCGAAACTGATCGAGATTGGCAATAGGTACTGTTGAGAAGTCGAGGGTGGCTGTATTGTTTCCCGGTATTGCATCCATGAACGTAATTCGCACCGTACAGCGTTCGATAATCCGTGTACGTCTGCTAACCGGATCGTAGTCTGCAACCGGTATTGATAATCGCGCAAGTGGTATTCCGCGGGCTATTCCGGCATACCGACATTCAATAGAGTCGAATCCATGTCGCAGATACACTTGATGATCCAGGTAATACCGTACTACACCACTACTGTCACTTAGCGGCACGGGCGCGATAGGTAAGTCAAACCATTGTTGGTATAGACCGGATACTTCGACTCGCCACCGTGATCGCTCTGACGGAACAGCTATCATTGCTGACATACGCTGTACCATCGGACAACCGGTACATGTGGGCAGCACTTCTGTTACTGTCGCGAGTCGAAGTGTTGGGATTCTCTCTTCTGTAATAATGGTATCAAGCCGCTTATCTCTCAACTCAAATACGATAACGACATCACGTGCGCTGTGCGAGAGAACGTAGAAGGGCTCCTCTGGTGCCCCCACAGCTTTTACCATGAGATATGGCAACAACGCGGAAACTGCGATAACACTCGCAACCAACCGCTGCAGTGCCTCGACAATCCGAGGTTGCATAGATTCCTGCTTATCGTAACACGACATGCGGTATCAACAGATCGCCGCGATTAAGCACTGCACATTGGTTACACATCGCCACACTCACAACCGCTACAAACTTACTACTTGGATCATTGTGTTGCAAGATAGATAGCAAAAAATCAGTGTTTCTACCGAGTTCCGCACTATCAATGTCAAGTTTTCGTTTACTCTCTTGCTGAGAGCCAACGAATCATCCTGACTTTTCGTGCATCGAATTTTGTAGTATAAAAGCAGTACAAACCCAGTATAGGGCTCCAGTACAGTATTCATGATATCGTCTGTACGCACTCACGAACAGTAACGAACTACAACCACTCTTTCTGGTCAAGCATGGCAATAAGCTCTTCAACACAACAAGCAGGGTCTATCAGCTTACACCAGCAGTGCCTAACGACGCACCATATTTTCACTGACACGAGTGCTATCCAATTGCTATGGAATATGGGAAAGCAATTGCGCTCATTTCTTATTGTAGCGCTCCTTGCCACCGTGGCTATTGCCCGCGAGCATCCCGCAACATGGTCTCTTGTATCAACGAACTATACCGCGGCGCTTGGCGATACGTTGATTCTCATCGTCGAGGTTGGGATCGAGAAGGGATGGTACACGTACGGCATCAATGAATATCTCACCGCCGACGGAGTGGGACCACAACGAACAGAATTTTCGTTGTCATCGCCATCACTAAAAATCCTTCACGGTCAGATACGAATCTCTCCATCCCCTCGAGTGGAATATGATTCGTCGTTCGAAATTTCTGTCGAAAAAATCAAAGGGAAAGCACGTTTTACCATACCAGTCTTCGTCGGCAAACTCTCACCGGGAACACATCGAGATACGCTCCGAATTTATCATCAATTGTGCACAGCACAAAACTGTCTTCCTCCGGAAGAAAGCATACTCCCAGTGACATTTGAGATATTGGCGACATCACCTACCACCAAATACCCAGCTACCGCAAGCACAAGCGTACAAAGCAGTGAGCTGATTACGGCACCCTCTGCCCCGCCAGCATCGTCACTGCCAGCACAGCAAGGGACAGCAACAGGCACTCCCTCTGACTCTCCTTCATCGTCATGGTGGGGATTACTTGCTATGGCAGCTGTGCTTGGTGTTGGTTCGTGGTTTATGCCGTGTGTGTATCCAATGATACCAATTACAGTCTCCTACTTTACAAAGCGTGCCGAAAAAGAACACACGCGTCCCTTACTCGACTCAGTGGTGTACTCTGTGGGGATTATGAGTACTTTTCTCGTATTTGGAGCTGTTGCAGCATTGTTCTTTGGAGCAACCGCAGGGCGTGATATCGCGACGAATCCCTGGCTGAACTTTTTCCTCGCTATTCTTTTTTTGGTCATCGCAGGCAATTTATTTGGCATGTACGAGCTTCGCCTACCATCGCGGTGGGTTAATGCGCTTAATCGCGAATCGTCGCGAGTGATTGGTTATCGTTCATCGTTTCTAATGGGGATGGTCTTTTCCCTGACATCATTTACGTGTACAGTTCCTTTTGTTGACATCATCGGGAAAATGGCAGCAGGAGGAGAATGGTTCCGTCCGATTGTTGCAATGAGTTTTTACGCTGCAATATTCGCCGTACCATTTTTCTTGCTGGCACTGTTCCCGACCTTTATCCAGCGTATGCCACGATCCGGTATTTGGATGAACCACTTGAAGGTATCCTTCGCATTTATCGAGATCGCATTTGCTGTAAGCTATCTGGCACGTGTGGACAGTATCGTGGGGTGGCAACTACTGAGCCGGGAGCTTGTGCTTGCGATTTGGGCAAGCTGCGCACTGTTGATTGCCGTCTATGTGTTAGGGGTTTTCCGAACAAAACTCGATACCCCGCTTGAATATGTCGGTGGCGTGCGTGCTTCAGTCGCAACGTTGTTTTTAGCGCTGATGTTGTACTTCGTGCAGGGGATGTTTGGTGGCTCTGTTGGTCCATTTGAGGCATTTGTGTACGTCGAATCAGCTCGCCCGACCACAGGTACTGCACAGCATGCCGAGTCGAATGTACAATCAACAATGGGCAGGTGGTTTGAAGACCTTGATTCTGCAAGAGCCGCAGCACAGAAGCTCGGCATGCCCATCTTCATTGATTTTACAGGTGTAAGCTGCACCAACTGTCGCTGGATGGAAAAAAATATGTTCACCCAGTCCCCCGTTCAACAACTTATGCAGAAAATGATCCTTGTTCGTGCATTTACCGACCGCCGGAATAATCCACGCGATGCGTTCTACAAGCAGTATCAACAATCTAAGTTTGGTTCAACGCTTCTCCCCTTTTACGCTCTGCTCAATCCAGATGGCTCGCTAATCGGGACCGCAACATACACATCGAATTCTAATGAATTCATTGCGTTCCTACAACGCGGTATTAGCTCGACCAGACGGGAGCGGACCGCCATCACACCTTAGAAGCCAACCGAGGGAGATACCGGCTCCTCGAAGCTCAACGCTAAGTTTTCGAAGCGTGCGAAATCTTTCAAGTACGCCGTACGCACCGCTCCAATCGGTCCATTCCGTTGCTTGGCAATAATCAGCTCGGCTGTATTCTCTGTCGGTGAGCCATCGTCATACGTAGTGATTTCGTACACCTCTGGTCTGGTCACGAAAATGACAACGTCTGAATCTTGTTCAATCGAACCTGATTCGCGGAGATCGGAGAGCATCGGTCGTTTATCCGCACGCGATTCAACACTTCGATTGAGCTGGGCTAATGCGACAATCGGTATATCGAGTTCCTTGGCTATTTGCTTGAGCGTCCGCGAGATAATGGATATTTCTCGCTCGCGGCTTTCTGCTTTCGGCGCATGAATCAATTGAAGGTAATCAACAAAAATCACTTGAACGTCGTGTTCAGCTTTGAGGCGGCGGGCTTTCGCTCGTAACTCCATCAGCGTTAGCGATGGCGAATCATCAATGAAAATTGGTGCGTCTGCAATACGCCCAATCGTTTTGACAATACGAGCCATATCATCGTGGTTAAGCCGCCCCGTTCGGATAAAGTGGGCATTAACCTTTGCTTCAGCGCTCAACAGTCGCATAACGATCTGCACTCCCGCCATTTCGATCGAGAAAAAGCCTACGGGCAATTTGAACTCAACAGCGATATTCCGTGCAATGCTCAGCGCGAGCGCCGTTTTCCCCATCGAAGGACGTGCAGCAATGATAACCAAATCCGATTTCTGTAATCCCCCGAGAATCTCGTCGAGTTTGAGAAATCCTGTAGGTATTCCCGAAATGCCATGCTCAAGCCCTTTCTCCTGAAGTCGTGTAATAAGCTCAAACGTTGCCCGAGCTAGTCGATTGATACTCGTGTATGACTTACCCAGACGCATCTCAGACAGCGAAAAAATCTGGCTTTCAGCTTCGTCAATCAGGTCGAGTGCGTCCGTACTCTCATCGAAGGAACGCTCGACGATCTGTGCCGCTGTTTGCAATAGTTGGCGTTTAAGAAAGCGCTCCAACACAATCCGCGCATGATGCTCAACGGCTGCGGCAGACACAACATTTGTGGATACTTCCACCAGTGCAGTAGTGCCACCCACATACTCCAAGTGACCACGACGACGGAGCTCATCGGCAATAGTAACAATATCCACCGGCACGCCCCGCTCGAAAAGCGCCAAGATCGCCTCGTAGATTTTCCGATGTTGGTCGTGATAGAATGCAACGGGATCAAGGATCTCGACCGTCCGGGCTATAGCTGTACGATCGAGAAACAATGCTCCCAGGAGTGCTCGCTCTGCCTCCGTTGAATGGGGGGGTGTTTTTCCTGATAGCAATGGGCTTTCACTCGACATTGAGCGTGCTCGCTGTGTGCTGAGAAATTTCTCGAGGGGATAGCCGTACTCTTCTTGCGCGAACATTGCCGTGTAATATTCCAAAGTTTAGGTGCAAAATACCACACCGTCAATAGACAACTTGGTCTATTTTTGTATGATGAATAAATGTACTATGTAGTAACGTGACAGATGATTTTCTCCAGAGCATCGGAATACGCAATCCAAGCGTTGTTGTATCTCGCAAAACGATGGTTAGAGGAAACAAAAACCAAAACAAATAGCATCCATCAGCGACGCCATAGTTACATACAAACCAAGGAAATCGCCGAGGCACATAGTATGCCGTACTATTTTCTTGCAAAGCTGGTTCAGGACCTGACACGCGCCGGGCTCATCAGCTCGACAAAAGGTCCAGGAGGCGGCATTCGATTGGCTCGCGATCCTCGAGACATTACGATTCTAGACGTCGCCCGTTCAGTGGACAACTTGCAGTATGTTACCGATTGCGTCATCGGTTACGAAAAGTGTAGTCCGGAGTCTCCCTGTCCGCTTCACTATGAGTGGGAAAAAATTCGCCAGCGAATCTTCGAGATTATTCGCGATAAAACCCTTGCTGAGCTGGTTGAGAACGCCACCTTTGTCAATGGGCGTCTTATGGCACCCCAGCGAAATACCAGCGCAAAATCATGATGAGGTAAACGGGACCGTAATTCTCGTGATGTTGTCACCGGTGGAGCCGTTTCGAGGAGTATAGCTTATGTGGGCAATTTGGTTGGCTAATGTTAAGCCGTGACCACTTCGCGTCAGGCGCACCGACTGTTCCGTGACTGCGACACACGGGTTAAATGGCAGTGAGGTATCATGAATCTCTACAGTACACGACGAGGGTTCAGCTCGTAGACAAATCCGCAGTGTTTTACTGCTATCACTGCGATACCCATGCCGGATGATATTCGAGCATATCTCATCGGTTGCAACGATCAATAGCCACGTGGCATCGTGTAATATTTGGTGCTGCTGACACCAGTTATCGATAAAATCACGTACCTCCTGCAGTCGCTCGAGCGATGCCGTTATCGTGATCTCATCACACGTAGCTGAGCCCGAACCGGTCTCAGCATGTGGTGAATGCATTACACGCATCATCACGGGTCGGATAAATTTCGAAAACATATTGGAATCCCAGCATTTCGGCGATCACGCGAATTCG
>JAOAEV010000092.1 GCA_026416585.1 Chlorobiota bacterium
GTGCTCCGCATTACAGCAGCAGAATTGATAGAAGGTTCAATGCGGACGAATATCCGTCATCGATTCCCCGACTTGATCTTACCGGGGGAGCAATTGCGTATCCGCATTGTTCTCAATGCTCCTCAGAAGAAAAGAGATGCCATTATCCGCGTTGTCGCCAACGACACACTCACTCGGCAGCGCTGGCTCCGTATCCTCCCAACGATAAGGAAAACAACGCTGGCTATTGCACCTCTGTTTGGGCAAGCAGATAGTGTCGGCACAATTGTGCTCGATGGAACACTTGACTCAGGGGATGTACAGCCATTTACTGTGCAGCTCGAGATTACGCCACCAGCGGAGCTGCTTGATTACCAAGGTGGGACTGCGTTGCCGGTTGTTGTGGAATGCAATGGAGAATCATACGTTGTGCAAGCATCTGTTGCGATCAAACCGGATCGGTACTCTATTGTGTGGACTCATATTCCAACAGGTCGTCCATGTCGTTGGCATCTTGAAATTCCCGTGCTCTTTTTGTACGCATTACAACCGATTGGTTCTGTACGTGCGGTAGCCGCCTTGGGAGAGTGCTACGAACAAGTTTCTACCGAGGTGCCAGTATCCGTTGCTGTTGTCTGTGGTCACCCGTTGCGCGCAGTTCAGCTGGGTAATGCCACCCTACAGATGGTTGCTCCGAATCCCTTTGGTGAAGTTCTGGAGTTGCACGTTTTCTCGCAGCAGGCACAGTATATCAGAGCGTCTGCCTACGATGTGGTAGGGAGAAAATTTTCTCTTGGTCCGGAACAGTCGTTGCAAACAGGGGAGAACGTTATTATTTTTGACACTAAAGGATTGCCTGGTGGATGGTATCGTATCACGATCGAAATCTCTGCCGGCTACCGATTCGAATATTGCTGTCTCATCAAACACTGATGGAGTTGGTGCCATGACGAAACTGCGCAAACTTGTAGCGGTGGTGGGTGTGTGTATTGGTGTATCGAGTGCATGGGCTCAGGATGACTTAGCTAATCCTCTTGAGCCAGCAAAAGCACCATCCCGCATCTTTATTGGTCCTGTTGTGGGGTTCAATCGCGTATCGCAAACAGGCGGCTTTCAGTACTATGCCAATCCGACGGATGCGCCGCTATGCCCAGTTCTTGAAGATGGGAATGCAAATGGCTTCTTTGTAGGGATCAATACCGAAATTATCCTCGGCAATCCGAAAGACTCTCGTTCTTCGTTGATCTTTCGCTTGTTGTACAATCGGATGCCATCATCATTCGAGCAACTCAATGACCGACTCCCAACGCGGATTGTTGATGCCAATGGCAATAGTCAAACAATTATAACAACAACATCTTTTACGGCGAACGTCACATACACAACAATCGACTTTGAAGGGATGTATCGGTTCGGTCTGGGTACCACGGGTTTCGGCATTCAGGCGGGTCCAGTTATCAGCTATGCAATCGAGCGGAACGTCGAGCAACTTTTCAAGCTCATCGAACCAGACAATGCGCAGTTTGTGCAGAATACTAACTATCAATACCGAGATAATTTCCGTACCGCAGTCATTTTTGACGGTCAGATCCCCGAATCGAACGCATTACGTATCGGCTTGAAAGCGGGAATTCAATATGAGATTTTCCTGCGGAGGATGACTATTGTGCCATCGCTCAACTACAATTTCGGTATTACGAACTTGACGCGTAATGAAAGCTGGCGCGTTAACACGATCCAAGCGCAGGTAGATGTCCGCTTTGCTTTCTGATTCTGCTGTTTTCAGCCCTGATAAACACTGCAAACTTTTCAGTGCTCGCTCCTCTGTTAGGGAGCGAGCACTGTTTTTGCTACTGCCGTCTGCGTACCCACTGTCGCAGTAGCGATATACACCCCAGCAGAAAGTGGGGGAAGTGCAATAATGTAACTGTCTGTTCCAGCGCGAGTGCAGCTTTCCCACCGTTCGATACAGCGCCCATCAAGAGAGTGTAGTGCAACGACAATTGGTGTTCCTGGCTCAAAACCATGTGATTCGATCAGCATGCGGTCTGACAACGTGCTAAGGCGAATACGTTGTTGTTCTGACACCACGACGGGCGATACGTTATTTCGGAGGAAATGTAGTGTGTACCATACTGCACGATCGGCGCGCTGATCGAGCGTCAGTCGAAAACGTCCACTCGGAGTTTTTGCAATGCCGCGCGCACGTCCACTGATAGGGCGTCCACTAGAATCGAGCGGTATCACGATCAATGAGTCGGCAGT
This sequence comes from Chlorobiota bacterium, assembly GCA_026416585.1. Taxonomy (GTDB): domain Bacteria; phylum Bacteroidota; class Ignavibacteria; order Kapaibacteriales; family NICIL-2; genus NICIL-2. The sequence goes on from JAOAEV010000092.1 coordinate 2,245, forward strand.
GTGTCGCCATGTGATAGTTGCATTCATTCCTTCCATTTGCATTGGTTCCGATCCCCAACCACGGTAGGTGCTCGAATCGCCGCTCCAGATAGCACCCTTTGCACATACTCGGGTCAGCACCGATAGCAGAGCAACTCTTGTTGAATCCAATGATAACGAATCGAGTGATAGAGCCTCTATGGAGCCAATCCATCCACCGTCAAGACGCTCGACCGTGAGTGAATTGATTCCGCTAATGTCGAGAATTTTTCCACGAAGGACACCGCTTGCAGCACGATAGCGAGGTGTTCGTATCAACAGAACAGTATCGTTGGCATTCCAGAGTAATTCGTCGGTATCACTGCGGAGATCAGCGATATTGACGTTGGCTTGGTCAGCGAGCGCGGGTATTTCGCGGTGTGGCTGATAGCTCTGTAATGATGCATTGAACGAATCAATGGCGATGCGGCGGAATAGTGGTATTCTACTGTCAGCACCACTGGCCAGGAAAAATGCTCCATTCTGGTTATACGGTGGGTAGTTTAGTGCTTCGCGGGTTTGCTCAAGTAAGAGGGTCTCACGAGCAGGTGAGATGAGATTGTTGCGAAATACAAACGACGAGATCGGAAGTGCAGAGAGGATCAGCGGATTTCCTGCTAACTCATAGTGTGTTATTGTTCCAACACCATTTGGACCATACCGATCTCGCACCCACGTGGTTGCCAAGCTAGAGCGATTGTATGCGTAGTACGCCAAGATGTACACGTCAGCATCTTGGTATGCAAGGTATGCTGGCATCAGTATCGTCATCTCGCTCAGTGATGCGTGTGGGTATGGTATTGTGAACATGTCGAGCATCAGCGGTTTGCCAGCAATGCGAGCACGGGCAGGTACGTATATCAATCCGCCAAAGCGGTGCCCAAGCTGTGGATCGTTAAGAATATACCATGCCGAATCGCTCGTAGCACCAGTGATACGCCGATATGGGCTATCCCATCCTGTCCCAACTGACGGCAAGTCGAGTAATCGCGATGCGTAAATATCATTGAGCAGCAATTGCTGATTGCCTGGTGCGACCAATACTCGGCAGCGCAACGTGTCTTTAATCAAGCGGTTCATCCATTCGAACCAAGATTCGGTCAGCGTTTGGTAAAATTCCAGATTGTCTCGCCACCGCGCTAATGAATGAACAGAGTGTTGGTTGTAGCGGCTTCGTGCAACGGTGTAGGTTGAGAGCGACTCTCCTGATACAAGAGCTGGTTCTTCGATGGCACTAACACGAACGTTGTCGATCCATACGTCCCCTAATGCTCCGCCAAGTGCAACGTAAAATTCACTTGGACCTTCGACATTAGATCGGAAGGTATATGTGTACTCCTTCCACTGCTGGCGTAGAGTATCGCGAATCGAAAAATTACCGATTGCAAATGTTACAAATCGCCTCGCTGCATCCGTCCGTGCCCACAGCTGTATCCGGTATAGTGCATACCGCTGCAATTGTGGGGCAATGTTCCGATAAAAAATGCTGAAAGATTCTGTTCCTTGCTGTGCGATACGAATGCGCACCGAGTAGTTACCGTCTTTTTTATCGAGAGGATCGCGTTCTGCAATACCAAGAGCATCCCCGCGTACCGTCAATTGCCATGTGTTATCGAACGCATCTTCGAAGCTTGGATTGCTGATAACATTCGCTGTGGTGCGTGGTGTCATGTGCCATGCTGCTTGTACTCCCTGTGCGGAACGGTATTTTGCAAGAGCAAATCGGACGAACATGCTATCGAGCATGCGCGAGTGTTGGAAGGAGAGTTGACCGCCTTGCTGAATGGGGAATACTGCATTGATGTACCACTGTGTAAATAGTGAGTTGTCTTGGTCAAGTTCGACGATTGCGATCGTTGGATCATCCCGATATGGAATGCCAGTGAACTGATTCCGTCGGGAAAGGAGATCACGCACAAAATCACGCACAACCATTTGATATCCTGACAAGAAGTACGAGTAAATACGACCTGCATACCATACTGAGTCCCAACCGACAATTCCATCATCACGGCGTGCCTGACGTGCTGAGCGGAGTACTAATGAGACGTAGATACCTTGCTGTCCAAGTTGTGCAATAAACCAATCAAACCGCCGAAGCATTGTGCTATCAAAGCCCCGACTACTTGTTGAGGAGCGAGTTATTATCGAGGCGTCGTTATATGTTGTATAGTCGAAGTATGTTAGCCGAACGAGATTGACACCGAGACTGCGGAGCCGTTGCGCAATGGCTATTGCTTGTGCGCTATCTGGGAAAACCGCTGGACCAGCTATCGTGACCCCATACAAACGAGCTCGTGAACCATCAGGATAAACAAGTTTGCCATCGGCAATCGAAATTCTCCCCTTGTCAGCAGTCGAGCGTGCTGGCAGGCCGGGTATGAATGTGTTGTCGAGCGGCTTCCAGGGATCGATGGTCCAATCGAACGTGTTTTGCAGAGGTTGCGCGATAATCCACCACACTGTACACAATGTAGCTATTACGTAACGCATGTACATCTCGCCAATAGTTGCTGCTTCGAAAATACTTTATTACAGTTACAAAAAAGCGTGCCCTTTTGCACGGAGGCAAAAGGGCACAGGGGATGGAGGAGGAACCACGAAACGTGCTACACAGCCATCTGCTGCAGCACTTTGTCCATGATAGTGATTGCTTCGTCGAGTCGCTCGCGAGAGATGTCGAGGGTGGGGCGGAAACGTACACTGCGCTCACCGCTACCGAGCGCAATCAATCCCTCACCAAAGCAGCACCGAAGGAATTCATTCCGTAGCGCTGTATTCGGCAAATCGAATGCGCAGAATAAACCGCGCCCCCGGGCATTGCTGATGTGATTGGGATACGTCATGCTCAGTTCGATAAGCCGGTTGAGCAAATACGCGCCCTGTTCTCGTGCGTTGTCGAGATATCCGCGACGTACGATGATCTCTAAATAAGCCGTCGCCCGCAGCATGTCAACGATATTTCCGCCCCACGTAGAATTGATGCGACTTGGCACATGAAAAACGTTGTCGGGAATGTCGTCTATCCGTTCGGTACACACAAGCCCGCACACTTGCATTTTTTTGCCGAACGTCATGATATCTGGTACGACATCCATCTGCTCGAATGCCCACCACGTCCCAGTTATCCCGACGCCTGTTTGCACTTCGTCGAAGATGAGAAGGATGTCGTTGGTGTCGCAGATTTGGCGGAGCTGCTGGAGAAACTCTGGGCGAAAGTGATTGTCTCCACCTTCACCTTGGATCGGCTCGATGATAAGTGCTGCGATCTCATCACCGTATTCTCGAATAGAGGTGTTGATTTGTTTGATAGCAAGTTCTTCGTCTGCCAATGTCTGTGTTAGAGACTGCTCGGTCAGTGGAAAGTGCAGCTTTGGGTTGATGATGCGTGGCCACTCGAACTTTGGGAAGTATGCGGTCTTTGTCGGATCAGTATTCGTCAGAGAGAGTGTATAGCCGCTGCGTCCGTGAAATGCTTGACGGAAGTGAATCACTTTGTGTCCGACTTCGCGGGTATAGCCTTTGCGGAAATTCTTACGTACTTTCCAATCGAATGCTACCTTGAGTGCGTTTTCATTGGCAAGCGCTCCACCTTCGATGAAGAATGCATATCGAAACGGCGAGGGAATTGCAATACGAAATAGCGTTTCGACAAATGTTGCATAAACCTGTGAGTAGAGATCAGAGTTAGTAATCTTATGTAATGCAATGCTACCGATTTGCTCAATGAATTCTGGCGAACGTATGTCGGGATGATTGAACGAAAGAGGAATGGATGCAAAACACGAAAACAGGTCAATATATCGCTTCCCACTTCGTGCATCAATAAAATAGCCACATCCGCTGCGTTCAAGATCGAGCACAAGATCGTAGCCGTCGAGCAACATATGACGCTCGAGCACTGATTGTACGCGTGATGCTTCGATCAGCGGAATTCTCATAGCTCCACAAAGCAGTTATTGGTTCAACGTACGTAAAAAGTAAACACCTGGTAACTAAGGACGCAATCTGCCTATTATCTCTGATAGGCGAGGAAGAGGGGAGTTAGCAGACGTGGGGTAAGCTGGATAGTATGACGGCAGCCAGCAGCGCATTTCGAACTGCATGCGCGCTGACAAACGAACTGCCGCGAATTGTGCCATGCAGCAGTCGTACGATGGAGCCAACTAAAGTACAGGTACGCATACGCAGGCGAAAATACAACTATGATACCATTTTGAATCGCTCCGCAGAAAGATGTTGCATATGTAATTGTCCCTCGCTATTTTTGCTGCGCAAAGCGGTCGCATTGCGATGTATCATGTTCGCTGCACCGCAGTACTCTCATTGTTCAATCGTTCGAGGATAGATCGAATCATGAGCGCTCGTACTAATCCGCATGCACCCGAACATACGCTGTACAAACCGGGGCTAGTTCATTATGCGGTCTTTTTAGCGATCTTTCTTTCGACGGCGGTTATTTTTCACAAGCTTTTGCTGGTTCGCTTAGTCGAAGGATTCGTCGTCTTCCAATTCAAGCCAGAGCGGGAAGAGCTCGTCGATTTCAATGGTGTCAAAGCGGTCCCCACAGCCGAGGGGCTAAAGCACATCGGGGAAGAGGTCAAGCGTGAGTACATCAAGCCGGAATACATTTTTGATTTTACCAATAAAGCGCGGCAGGAGAAAGTTCACGGCTACACAAAAAACCCAGACGAATGGGTTGTCAAAGCACCGAAACTCGGTGAAGATCCGATCTATCTTGATCCCAATGTGGGGTTCATGATCTTTTCGATCGATATCGGAATTCTTGTTGCTCTCCTGGTCACATTGGTCTTGCCACCTGGCCTTGGTTTGATGTCGTTGAAGGTCGAGCGGGAAATTCATCACAATAAATCAAAGGTTCGCCTTCAGACAGGGTTTTCGGAAGATATTGTCGAACTCTTGGCTATGCCCGACGATCGGCTGGCCGCGCTTGCAGAAACTGATCGTCGTCGGATTGTTGAAGCATTCCGCATCGTCTGGAATCGAACGACTCCAGAGGAAGAAATTGGCAGCACACATCGTCATACTGTTTCGTTTGACGATGTGTTCGATCGGAATACCGATCCAGTAGTTTTCCGAAACACAGTTCTTTATATCCGTATTCGTGAACATTTTAGTGAGTTTGTCGAGCGCAGTATCGAGGACATCAAGGATGCGATTGGCTGGCAGCGCAATCGTATGCGAATCGGTTCAGCGCTGCGTCTCTATATGTCGCATCATTTTACCGAGAAATACTCTAACAATGTAACAGGTTTTGCATACGGTGGTGCAGCATTGCTGATCGTTGCGGTTGGTATTCGTGGATTGAAGTTTATTCCGCCCACTCGTCCCTCACTGATTCTCGGCGCAATTTTCTTGGAGTTTTCGATGTTGGTGCTCCTGGCATTTACTCTTTTCTACACCGAGGAAGAAGAACGGATGGACAAAATGCTCAAGAAAATGGAAGATGCCAGCCGAAGCCAGCTTGATATTTTACAGGAGCAACAGCGAGACATTCGCATGTTCGTTGATAAACTGATTGGTGAATCGTCTGAGATGATCAAGCGTCGCGTCGAACAAGCACTCAGTGAACATCTGTCGAATGATGAAGCCATGCGCGAGAAAATCGGTAAGGCTATCGTCGAGAATCTCAAAATTGGATTCAAGGAGTCACTCGAACGCTAAGCTCCCGGCACCCCAGGAAACGTTTGTCAGCAGCGCTGGGCTAATGATGTCCAGCGCTGCTGTTATTTATTGACAGAAACAGAGCAGTAATGCAGTGTATTATTGCCAATAGTTGCGTCAAATTTCCATCTGCGCCATGCATCTCCGTAGGACGATCTTCGGTGTTCTCAGCGCAATGTCCGTTTGCTGTACTTCTGGAGCTATTACTGCACAGACGGTACTACTCAAGGAACAGCAATTACTTGTCGAATCTCAACCGCTGGCATACGTCGAGACGACACGCGATGGTATCGCAATACTGCCAATGTCCTCTGTGCTTGGAGTTGTACCTGAGCTCCGCAGCCGACATAGTGATGGACTTCATCTTGTGCGACACGGACGGCTCGTACCGCTCGCTCTGATCGATGATGACGGGAAAATCTCCGACAATGACACCATTCTATTTGTTGGTATACATTCCAACGGCGATACGACATACTTCCATGCATACAGCTCAGTTGCCACGTTCAGGCTTGTATATGACACTGCGATTCCTCCACGCCGCATAGTGCGTGATACTGCAACCACGATCGGACAAATTCGCCAGCATTTATGGATGGAACGCCACTGGGAAGAAGAGCACGAGTACGTCCAAGGCTGGCTCGATAATGATCGCTATCGCCAGAATATGAGCACCTTTGTGACCGAAACCGTACCTGGCGAAGGATGGGTGTGGGCGATTACGTACCCACTTCGTCCATTTGTGACAGTACTACCGATAGTGCCGGATCCAACCCGCGACGATAGTGTCGAAATCACCGTTGTGTACTCAGCGATTAGCGATGATATTTACACCGCGCCCGATCACCGTATGCAACTACTCGTAGGTGGTCTCGTTCGAGATAGCAACACCTACGATGGTCCACGTTATGATACCTTGCGTACTATCGTGCGCCCACGCCGCGATGGTTACCTCGGCGATTCACTGATGCTGCGCAACACTGCTACAACGATAGCTGCCGAGGCACTTGATTACATTGTTAGCCGTGGAACTGAATGTGCAGCAGCATGGCGTGATGGTATCTCTGGCTCGTGTGTGTCTGCCCGCAATGAGCGATTGGAGGTGGTCAACTTCCGATCCGGACGCGTGTATGTCATCGACACGGCTGCAGCACGCTGGCACGTACGTACTGGCAATTCGGGTGTATTTGTACGTGTTTCTGCCAGAACATCGCCACAGCGGATCACGGTGGCGTTCGGAGATACCTTTGCGTTTACGGTCCGCCATCCGATTGTGGTTGCCTGGCTCGATCAAAATCGTGTCCTCCAGCAGTTTTCTGACAACTCTTCCGCAGTAGCTGGGCTGATCGGCGCGCTACCGGTAGGGACACCCTATGCCATTGCAATTGCCAATGGCAATCGCATCGAGCAGTCGCTCCGCGATCGTTTAGCTGCCGAAGGAAGCACTGTTAGTGCAGCTCTTGCATCAGGGCAATGCTATGTCGCGTGCGGTATCCGTGGTCAGCCGGAGCGATTGCGCGAAGTGCGTGCGGATAGCGTTGCTGCTGTTGTGGCATGGCTTCTGTCTGAGCGTGGGAATGGATACAGCATCACTGTGCCTCTTGGTGAGGGCCCTCATGCAATTGTAGCCACAGGAAGCGAGAAGATCGAAACTGCTCATGTGCGACCGTGTCGCGGAGCCCACCTGCTCGATGATACCAACGCCGCTGACTATCTCATCATTACACACGAGAGATTCCGACCTGCTGCAGAGCGATTGGCGCAATACCGTTCTCGCCGTAATGGTGTCGTTGCACGGATTGTTGACGTGGGAGAGATCTTTGATACGTTTGGGCATGGTGAAAAATCTCCGCATGCGATCAAGGAATTTCTACGCTTCGCATACCAGCAGTGGCGGCGTTTCCCGCGTTACGTCCTTTTGGTCGGTGATGCCAGCTGGGATCCACGAAAAGTATCATCCGATGCACTCAACGATGACTTCATACCCAGTTATGGCAAGCCAGTCAGCGATTACTGGTATACGCTGCTCGATGGCGATGACCTTATTGCTGAGACCAGCATCGGGAGACTCCCTGTGCAGACGCTTGCTCAAGCAGATGCAATCGTTTCGAAAATCATCGAACACGATACAATGTCGGTTGCGCAGTGGCACAAACAATTTCTGTTCATTACAGGAGGGGCTGATCCTGCGGAACAGCTCGATTTCTACGAGTCGGTTATTTATTCGCTTGTGCCGCTCTTAGTTGATCCTTTTCAGCGAGCGCTGTGTGCTGATACAGTTGTGGCCTCGTTGTACGCTGGTACACGAACGGGCGTACCACTCCCGATGGGAATCGTTCAGGCGATAAACAACGGTACAGGCTGGATTAACTATATCGGACACGGAGCGCCACGGTCACTGGAGGTCGCTGGATGGGAACCCGAACGGCTGCACAATGTTGGACGCTATCCCATACTCGCAAGTTTTTCTTGTCAAATCGGTGCCTTTGCTGAGCCGAATATCGGCGCACTTGGCGAGGATTTTCTGTCTGCACCGCGAGCCGGCATGGTTGCCGTCATTGCGACGACTGGATTCGGTATCCGTTCATATGACGACGTTGTCAATACTGGAATCTTTGCTACACTTGCTCGAGAACACATGCGTGCGATTGGACCTATTCTCAATCGTGCGAAGCTCTACTTGTTCGATGGCTCCCAGTCAGCAATCAACACGATCATGCAAACGTCGTTGCTTGGTGATCCGCTGACGCGAATACCGATTGATTCGCTCCCGTATCCAGTGCTTGAACCTCAATCTTTGAGAATCGAGAGCAATCCGCCTGCACCAATTGTCAGTACCGATGCCGAGAGTGTTTTAGTCACGGCAACGGTCTTCAATGCTGGTCCCTATGCAGATTCTACGGTCGAAGTCCGCCTGATTCGTCGATATCAACACTATTCTGACACGACTACAGTGCAGTTCGACGGCCTTTGCCACCCTCAGCAAGTTCGTTTTACCATACCTATCAAGGATATGGGTGGAGAACATCAGCTACGGTTCGAGTGCGATCCAGAACAACGGCTCGGGAGAACATTCCCCGCCATTGAAACGACGCTTTACGTTTATGCGGAACGCCTTTATGCGGTCGAACCTCAACCCGGCTGGAATCTTTCACCTTCGGATACCATTTTTCGCTTTCTCAGCCCGCTTGCTGCAACTGGTGCATACGAGTACGATGTTGTATTGCTCAGCGACGCTGGCGATACCATAGCCGATAGTCGAAGTAGCCCAATTGTTACGACGTCAACCCACTGTCAATGGGCAATACCATCAGTGCTGCAAGTTGGGAAACAGTACCGTCTTTACATTCGAGCATACAATCAGAGCAGGCAACAATGGACAGCGCCGTTGGACATTCCATTTATTGTTACCGATCAAGCTGCGCTGGACACAATTGAGGATCGTCATGGTGGTAGTTTCGGCTGGAGACGCACGACGAATGTTGGTTTTGACACGACAGAACGCAAACAATTATCGTTGAGCAAACGTCAGCGTGTTGAGTTACTCTCAGCAGGTGGTTACCGAACATTACGTAGTGATACGATGCTCATTGTGCAACCAGCGTATCGGTTGCGCATCGGTGGAACAAATGTTGCCTCTGAGCGGAGTGATGAAACAGGTGTTCATCTTGCAGTTGTCTCGTCGTCCGATGGGGAAGTCAAGGCTGTCCGTTGGTACACCACGTGGACCACATCACGCATCGCCCGCAGCGATGGTGGTAATACAGAGCTCGTGGACTTTCTCCGTGATTCCGTTGCGGATGACGACTATGTGGTGCTTGTTTCGTGTGGAGAAGCATGGGGTGTGCAATTCCCGCAGTTTGCAGAGTCGGTGCGACGCACACTGGAACTCTACGGTGCCCAGCTGAGCGACTCACTCCAACGAACACGTTCGTATATCTTTGTTGGAATGCGGTCTCCGCTACGTCCGTTTGTGTTCGAAAAGATCGGCAACGACGTTGCGACAGGCGGTAGTGATACGATTGCCATGAACATCGAGCTGGTGCTCTTTCCGCGCCAGGGTCGCATCGAGTTTCCAGTCGCTGGTCCCGCGCGCACGTGGGATAGCATCGCACTCGAGATAGCATGCCCGACAGTCGCAATCGAACTACAGGTGTATGGTGGAAATGACCCAAGTACAACAACAACACTTGTGTACCAAACCAACAATCCGCAAGGAGAGTTGGGACAGATTGATGCATCGAGCTATCCCTTCCTCCGTGTTGTGTGCATATATCGGCGTGACAGCAGTGATTTTGCAGAGTGTCGTGTGATGCAAGCAATGATCCGTTATCAGCCACTGCCAGAGATTGCCACTGTATTAGCAGCAAATGATCGTACACCTCTCCGTGGCGATACCGTGCAATGCATTGCCCGCACTGTCAATCTTGTAAGCCGAAGCAGTCCGCAATCTCTTTTCGGAGCGTGGCAGGTGACCGATCACGCTGGGGTACCGATAGCACTCTCGACACTACCGTCATCGGTTTCGATACGTGCCGGCGATACGAGCACCATGGCAGTTATTCCGACAGTAACATTGCCAGAGAGTACCACCGTCGAGTACGCGATAGGTGGTATCCGCGACCTGTATCGGTTCAATAACTCTGCGGTGGCAACGATTGCTGTTCGCCCCGACCTGACAGCGCCGATTGTGCGAGCATATGCCGGTGACCAACTAATGGGCGACACGGCAATCGTCCCACCGCGCCTGCGTCTCGATTGTGCATTGCTTGATTCTGCACGCATTGCTATCACGGACAGTACTGCACTGGTATTGCGGCTCAATGGTATTCGCTTGCCTCTCGGAAGTCTACGATATGTGTTTTACCCAACTTCCCAGACAGTCGCACTGGAACGCTGGCGGAACGATCCACTTGTGCGTGCTGCAGTTGAAACAGATGTCGAGCTTGAACGCGGGACAAACGTTCTGATTGTGACTGCACGCGATGCTGCTGGAAATGCGACGACAGCGCAATATGTACTCATAGTCCCACAAGAGTTGGCGCTTGATAGTACTGCTGTGGTGCCAAATCCTGTATCAAGCGGTGATGTCAGATTCCGCGTTGTTTATCGCGGCTTTGAGCAAAATGTACCGGCAACGTTGGAGCTCTATGATGCACTTGGACGTCGTGTACGGTCGAGATCACTGCAGCTCTACTTTGGCACGAACGATGTTACCATTCCGCTATCAGACGAATCGAGTGGTGGCCTTCTCCAAAGCGGTGCGTATTACTGGCGCGTCTGGTTGGATCCGCTTGGTGCTGATAATGCAGTTGGTGGTATGCTCCTTATTGTGCGGTAGCGTTGAGCGCAGCCAGCTATCTTTGCAACGCTGAACCATTCCCACAGAAGTATTCCAAGTATGCAGCGCCACTTCGATCGCCAGTACGACCCATCGGCTATTGAGCAGTTGTGGTATGAGCACTGGCTACAACGCGATTTGTTTTCGTGTCCAGATGAAACAGATAAGCCCTGCTATAGCATTTTGATGCCGCCGCCGAATGTAACCGGTGTGCTGACGATGGGACACGTTCTCAATAACACGATCCAGGATCTCTACATCCGCTACAATCGAAAACGTGGCAAGGTAGCGTGTTGGTTTCCTGGTCTTGATCATGCGGGTATTGCGACACAGAGTAAAGTAGAAGCCGAACTGATGCGCACGGAGGGTAAAACCCGATGGGATCTCGGGCGGGAAGAATTTTTGCGTCGGGTCTGGCAATGGAAAGAGCAGTACGGCGGCATTATTCTCCAACAGCTTCGGTCGCTTGGCGTTTCGTGTGACTGGAAACGCACCCTCTTTACGATGGATGAAAGTGCCTCGAATGCGGTGCGCGAAGTGTTTATCCGACTTTTCGATGCTGGTCTGATTTATCGTGGCAAGCGTATTATCAACTGGTCGCCTCGGCTTCAATCGGCACTATCCGACGAAGAGGTGATATATCGTCCGGTTGACGATACGCTCTACGTCCTACGTTATCAGCTCGAAGGTTCTGATACAGAGTACCTGGCAGTTGCCACCGTCCGCCCAGAGACGATTTTTGGAGACGTTGCAGTCGCGGTTCATCCCGCCGACGAACGATATACTCACTTCATTGGGAAGCGCGTTCGTGTGCCTCTGACAGATCGGTACGTTCCTGTCATCGCTGACGGCTATGTGGACCCCACGTTTGGCACTGGCTGCCTGAAGATTACGCCAGCACACGATCCAAACGACTACGAGGTTGGCATTCGTCACCACTTACCAGTTCTTGTGTCAATTAATCCTGACGGTACCCTCAATGAAGTAGCAGGGCGCTATGGAGGATTGGAGCGATTCCAAGCACGCCAGCGCATTGTCGAAGATCTGCGTACCTCCGGCTTGATCCTCCAAGAGGAACGCTACACACACAACGTCGGTTTCTCAGAGCGTAGCGGCGAGCCGATTGAGCCTTTCTACAGTGACCAATGGTTCGTACGCATGAAGCCACTCGCTGAACCTGCGTTGGAAGCGGTGTTGCAAGGGCACATTCGCTTTTATCCAGAGCACTGGGTCAAAACGTATGAACACTGGATGCGAAACATTCGTGATTGGTGTATCTCGCGGCAGCTCTGGTGGGGGCACCGCATTCCAGTGTACTATACCCCCGATGGTCGCTACACTGCAGCACGCAACGAAGAGGATGCACGTAACAAACTCGGCATTGCCTCTAACGTCGAACTACGGCAGGACGAGGATTCACTCGATACATGGTTTTCGTCGTGGCTTTGGATGTTGACCACAATGCGATGGCTCCACGACGGAAGAACCGAAGAAACACCGATCCTGCGAACGTACCTACCGACCGATTTGCTCGTTACAGGACCAGACATCATCTTTTTCTGGGTGGCGCGCATGATTATGGCTTCGCTGTACTTCCGTGGCATCGTGCCATTCCGCGATGTGTACTTTACTAGTATCATTCGTGATGACAAAGGGAGAAAAATGTCCAAGTCGCTCGGCAATTCTCCAGACCCCTTAGCGCTTATCGCTAAATACGGTGCCGATGCAGTACGCTACACGGTACTGTACCTGGCACCTGTGGGACAGGATGTACGTATCACTGTAGATCCTGTTACGCAAGATGCACCACAGATGGAGCTGGGAAGAAACTTTGCTAATAAGCTCTGGAATGCTGCACGATTTCTTGCGCTCAAAGCTGATGAATCTGGTGTGGGCGAGGAGCGGTTACCACTTCCAGCAGAACACGAACTCGGTATCGTCGAGCGGTGGATTCGGTCGCGTTTGCATACAACAATTCGCAGTGTCGATGAGCACCTGGCACGCTACCGTATCAACGAGTATGTGCGAACGCTCTATGACTTTTTCTGGCATGACTACTGCGATTGGTACATCGAAATGCTCAAAGTCCGCCTGCGGCAACTCGCTACGCCGCAGGAACGC
>JAOAEV010000020.1 GCA_026416585.1 Chlorobiota bacterium
TTCGATCTCAATGCTGCTTGCTCGGGCTTCGTGTACGGCTTGTGGGTTGCCGCAAAACTGGTCGAATCCGGCGGTGCACGGAACGTTCTCCTTTGTGGTGCTGATAAGATGAGCTCGATCATCAATTTCGAAGATCGTGCAACGTGTGTACTCTTTGGCGATGGTGCAGGTGTTGTTCTCGTCGAATCGAGCGATGACAATGCCCTCGGTGTGCAAGATGCCATCATACGCATGGACGGCGAAGGAGGGCGCTACCTCTACATGCCTGCCGGTGGCAGTCTTCGCCCGCCCTCGCTTGAAACGGTGAGCAACAAAGAACACTATGTGCATCAGGATGGGCAAACCGTCTTCAAATCTGCTGTTGTTGGCATGGCTGATGTCTCGGCAGCGATCATGGAGCGTAACAATCTTTGCGCAGATGATATCGCATGGCTCGTACCTCACCAAGCAAATCTACGTATCATTGATGCTACTGCACGTCGTATGGGTTTGACACCGGATAAGGTCATGATCAACATTGACCGATATGGAAATACCACGGCTGCAACGATACCGATATGCCTGTCGGAACTTTACTATAGCGGTAGGCTCGGTAGAGGCGATAACGTTATTCTCGCAAGTTTTGGAGCAGGCTATACATGGGGCAGCCTCTGGCTGCGGTGGTCGTTGCCTCGGAAGGTTATATCCCAACCGTGATCGCAACTATTATGGCACAATTGTATTTTCTCGACAATAATACAGCCCTCCTATTTAGTGGGCAAGGTTCGCAATATGTCGGCATGGGACGATCGCTGTATGATGCCAACGCTGCAGCACGTCAGGTATTTGACTATGCCGATCAAGTACTTGGGTATGCACTTACCGAAATCTGCTTTGAAGGACCCGAGGAAATGCTTCGTCAAACACGTTATACGCAACCAGCGTTGTTTGTGCACGAAGCAGCAATTCTGGCTGCGCTCGGCAACTTTGCATGCACAGCTGTTGCAGGACATTCCCTCGGCGAATACACAGCGCTTTATGCTGCAGGTGTTTTTTCGCTAGAAGATGCGCTACGCCTTGTCTCGCTGCGTGGAGAACTGATGTACACAGCCGGCATTGAACGTCCCGGCGCAATGGCGGCTATCATCGGACTCGATGATAGTACCGTTGAGTCTATCTGTCGAGAAGTGGCCGGTACAGTGGTTGCTGCAAACTATAACTCTCCAGGACAGCTTGTCATTAGTGGGGACAGTGATGTCGTTCGTGCTCTATTACCACGGTTCAAAGACGCGGGTGCACGACTGATAACGGAATTGCCTGTTAGCGGGGCGTTTCACTCACCACTTATGGCATCAGCGCGTGAACAATTAGCAGAGGCAATCAACGCGACCACTCTATATCAGCCGCGTTGCCCAGTGTATATGAATGCCTCCGGTCTGGCGACACAGTCAATCGATGAAATTCGCTTGCTCCTTATCGAGCAACTTACTGCTCCTGTACGATGGACGAATATCATGCGTTCTATGTACGACAACGGCATTCGTCGCTTTGTGGAGATCGGTCCTAAAAATGTCCTGCAGGGTCTTGTCCGCCGGACTCTTGGCAAAGAGGTCGACGTTGTTGGAATAGACACCTACGACGATGTTGAAAATCTCCGTCACATGTTACAACTACAATGAGACTTAACGGCAAAATCGCAATCGTTACGGGAGGTTCCCGTGGTATTGGCGAAGCCATTGTGCGTCGGCTTGTTCGGGAAGGGGCTACGGTTTACGCCACGTACAATAGCTCATCAGCGGCCGCTGAAGCAATCGCTACAGATCTGGCGGCACAAGGCGGTACTGTCCACTTTCGTAAACTCGACGTTCGGGATAGTCTGGCATGTCAGCGATTTATCGAGGAAATCGTTTCTGAAGTGGGGCATCTCGATGCGCTAGTGAACAATGCGGGAATAACTCGCGATGCGCTCCTACTTCGGATGAACGAGCAGGATTGGGACGAGGTTATCGCGACGAATCTCCGCAGTGTCTTTGTGATGACAAAAGCTGTGCTCCGTCCGATGCTTTCCCAGCGCAGTGGGCGCATCGTCAATATCAGCTCTGTTGTCGGCATTAGTGGGAATGCGGGGCAGGCCAACTATGCGGCATCGAAGGCTGGTGTTATTGCCTTCACGAAATCTATTGCTCGTGAACTATCATCGAGAAATGTGTTGGTCAATTGCGTTGCGCCGGGATATATCGAAACCGATATGACTGGCAAGCTAACGGAGGAGCAGCGGCAAGCACTTTTGCGTTCTGTACCCTTAAATCGAGCAGGGACAGGTGATGATGTGGCGGGCGTTGTTGCATTTTTGCTATCAGATGATGCAAGCTATATAACTGGGCAAACAATCGCCGTCGACGGTGGAATGGTTATGTTGCCGTGACGGAGTCGAAAGTACTGTGTGTTTTGTGTCTTGTTTCACAATTATCCGAGGTTTGTGCTATGTCAGCAGTCGCTGAAAAGGTCAAGGAAATTATCGTCAACAAGCTCGGCGTGGAAGAGAGTCAGGTAACGCCGACAGCGTCGTTTACTAAAGATTTGGGGGCAGATTCGCTCGATACCGTCGAGTTGATTATGGAATTTGAGCGCGCCTTCAACATCACAATCGAAGACAGTGACGCCGAGAAAATCCAAACAGTCGGGGATGCAATTAGCTACCTCGAATCGAAAGTCGGCGCCGAGTCGTAAGCAAGCGACCGCTGATGAATCTGCCGGCGCGTGCGTCGTGTATTCGATGTACGTGCCGGCGATTTTTGTACCATCGTTGCTCCTTGTGTAATGCGGAAGCGAATTGTTGTCACTGGTATGGGGGCAGTGACCCCTGTCGGTAACTCTGTTGAGGAGATGTGGGGAAATATGCTTGCCGGTCAAAGTGGAGCAGGTCCTATTACAAAGTTCGACGCGTCGGACTATGAGACCCGCTTCGCCTGTGAAGTCAAAGGGTATGATCCGCTTCTCCACATGAATCGTAAAGATGTCCAACGAATGGACCTTTTCACTCAATACGCCATCTCAGCAGTTGCGATGGCTCTTGACGATGCCGCGTTGCTCCAGACGCAGATCGATGGGGACCGCGTCGGTGTTGTCTTTGGTAGCGGCATCGGTGGGATGTGGACGTATCACCGCCAGCAGGAGTTGCTCTATCAACACGGCGGCAAACCCGATCGGATTTCGCCATTTTTTATTCCGATGCTGATTTCAGACATTGCTGCTGGCCATATCGCCATTCGATGGAGATTTCGCGGTCCAAACTATGGTACTGTCAGCGCATGTGCTACTAGTGCACATGCGATTGCCGATGGTGTGATGCTTATCGAGCGTGGGTGTGCAGATGTAATGATTGTCGGCGGCAGTGAGGCTGTCATCTGTCCGATGGGTATCGGAGGATTCAATGCAATGAAAGCTCTTTCGACGCGAAATGAGGTGCCAGAAAAAGCGAGTCGTCCGTTCGATGCAGAGCGGGACGGTTTCGTTATGGGCGAGGGAGGTGGTGCCCTCGTTCTGGAGTCATTTGACCATGCGATGCGACGAAATGCACGCATCTATGCGGAAGTAGCTGGATTCGGTTTGACTGATGATGCCTATCACATCACAGCGCCACCCCCGGGTGGTGAAGGGGCAGTCCGATCAATGCGTCTATGTTTAGAGGATACTGGACTTAGCCCCGAGGACATTGGCTACATCAATGCGCATGGGACATCCACACCCTATAACGACAAAAACGAGACGGAAGCTATCAAAACCGTCTTTGGTGAGCATGCATACCGATTAGCGGTCAGTTCTACTAAATCCATGACGGGTCATCTTCTCGGTGCGGCCGGTGCTGTCGAAGCCATCGTGACCGTACTGGCGCTCTATCATCAAATTTGCCCTCCGACAATCAACTATACGACACCTGACCCTGAATGTGACCTCGATTATGTGCCGAATGTCCCTCAGCACCGACGCTTCGATGCGGCGTTGAGTAACTCGTTCGGTTTCGGCGGTCACAATGTTACCCTGTGTTTCCGCAAATTCGACCAGTGAGCATGCGCTCATTTCGCTCAACTGAAACGCCAGTCGCTGATATTGTCCGCAATCTCTACAACGGGCTGGTTCGATTCACGATGCGGCGAGTCGAGACGCTCCGCCGTAAATCCCGTCGCCCAGTTGAACATGTCCTCGGTGAGCGGCGCCACGCGCTCGAACAACTGCTCGGCGTGGATATCCGTCAAGCATATCTCTACGAAGAAGCACTCACCCACCGTTCATATTTGCAAGTCAAGAACGATCCAACTGTCCAATCCAATGAGCGGCTCGAATTTTTGGGCGATGCAATTTTAGGGCTAGTTGTTGCTGAATATCTTTTTCACCACCACGAGGATGTCGCCGAGGGTGAACTAACGAAGATGCGCTCGTGGTTGGTCAACAAAAAGTCACTGGCTATCTGTGCTCGAAAGTTGCAATTGGATCGTTTCATGTTGATGAGCTACAGCGCTGCGAACGCACTTGCAAAGGGAAACGATTCAGTACTTGCTGATGCTGTCGAAGCGCTGATAGCAGCGGTGTACCTTGATCACGACTTCGAGCAGGCACGTCGCTTCATCGAAGAACGACTCTTACCACTGATGCTCGAAGAGCGTGTTATGTATGACACCAATTTCAAGAGCCTCTTGCTCGAGCACGTCCAAGCCCGAGGTTATAGTGCACCACGTTATCAGGTCATCGAAGAGCGTGGTCCTGATCATGAAAAGCAATTCACTGTTGCTGTTTACGTCGGTAGTTCAAGTGTTGGAATTGGAACCGGCCGAAGCAAAAAAGAAGCTGAACAGAATGCTGCGCGTCAAGCGCTGGAGTATCTGCAAACTCGCATCACCCCCACAACTGACCCGGAGGAATTTTTACGATGATGTATCGTTGGATACTGGTAATTGCCTGTTGCATTGCTGTCGCACATGCAGGACAATTACGATGGGATCCCTCCAAACCACAGCCACGTCAAGCGCTGGCATTTACGTACACTGCTGATCCAGATTATTTCAGCGAACCGGACTCCGTTTGGCTTGTCGTGTATGCCTTCAGCAATCGGCATTTTTATCCGACGGCATTGAATGTGCGACTACGACGAAGTGGAACATCATACAAAGGCACACTCGATACCGTACCTTCCCAAGCAGTCTTTCTTCTTTTTCGGGTTGTGAGTGGACGTGAATTCGACGACAACGGCGGACAGTTTTGGGATGCCCTTGTATGGAACGGCTCGACACCGGTATCGGGAGCATATTTCCGTAGCGCGTTGTCATACCTGGGAAGTGGTGCATCTCCTGTTCTATCGCGGCGTGCCGATTTAGATCGCGCAAAAGAATTACTTCAACGTTCTATCGAAAACGATCCGGATGAGATAGCAACAAAATTTGCGTATGTCGGAGTGCGTTTCGATCGAAAGGAGATTGAACAGAGCCAATTGGAGGAAACTCTCCAACGGTTGCTTACGCTGCCATGGGACTCGACTAATGAAATCCATGTGCGGAGCCGCTCACGAGCGCTGCGTTTGCTTGGCAGAGAGGGGGAAGCAGAACAACTCGAGCGAGTATTTGCTGATCGTTTTCCCAGTAGCGACCTCGCAGAAGAACGCGAACGGAATTATTGTGCTGCGGCGCGAACACCCGAAGAATTCCGTGATCGAATTCAGCGATTCGCTGAACGTTTTTCATCTTCACCAATGGCAGTCAAGATGTACATTGACTTGGTAAATTTTTACCTTCAGCAGGGCAATGGTGATGCTGCTATCCAGACGATCAATTCCTACCCAGTACCACCCGGTGTGACGAGCGCTCCGCCACCGGAACTTCTCAATATGCTTGCGGTGACATTGGTACGGCAGGATTCGTTATTGAAGCTGGCACAGCAGTACATTGAGTGGGCAGTCCGTGCACTCGAACATGAACAGCATAATCGCAAACCACGGTGGCAAGCTGACTGTGAGTACACGTGGCAACGGCGAGAGCTGCGAGGTATCTGTTACGACACGTGGGGATATGTGCTGTATCGCTTGGGTCGGCATGGTGATGCAATCGAGACATTCAAGACATGCGAGAACATTCTGGGTCCCTTCGCAAGCGGAGATATGCTCGAACATCAAAGCGAGGCACTGATGGCGCTCGGTCGCCGTGAAGAGTCTATCGAGGTTGCGCGTCGTGCTATTGCGAGTGGAAGAGCACTTCCGCAAACCGTTATGCGTTTTCTCCAATCGTCGAATGACTCTGCGCGTGTCAATGCTGACTATCGCTCCTTGCGAGCCCAGTCCCGCGCGTCCAAAATGCGTCGTCTGCGTCAGGAAATGCTCAATCAAGCACTACTCGATGTGCAAATGCGGCGGAACGATGGCACTACGTTTGTCTTTGGCGAAGCTGCATTGACAACACTCGATGGACGTCAACGGCGACTTAGCGAGCTAAAAGGGAAAGTTGTGGTTCTTGACTTCTGGGCAACCTGGTGTGGTCCTTGTCGGGTTTCGATGCCTTATATGCAGAAGCTTTACGAAAAGTATCGCGATAATCCCGATGTTGAGATACTGCTTGTCAACTGCTGGGAGCGCGTTGACGATCGAAACGCTCATGTCAAGAAGTTCTTGGTCAACAATCCAGATTACACATTCCCTGTCGTGCTGGATTTGCGCGACGAAGTTGTCTCTGGATTTGGCGTGACAGGTATTCCAACGAAATTCTATCTCGACCGCAATGGGACCGTCCAGTTCAAGGAAGTTGGCTTTCCCGGCGCGGAAACATTCGTCGAAGAAGCCAGTGATCGTATTGAGTTGTTGCTCCGGCGCTGACGGTGTACAGAAGTCCCGGATTTGATCTTATTTGCTGTTGCGAGAAGTCACTCGTTCAAATTCTGCCCTGATGAGCTGTTCTTCCTCTGGAACCAAGTGGCGATTGCGCCGTGCCATTGCTCGCCGAGCGGTGTCGAGCGCAGTATCGATCGCATAGAGTTTCTCTGATTCGATAGCACCCCACGTAAACGATGGAATAAATGCCGGTGTGTATCCTGCTCCAAAGATGTTCGAACAGATGCCAACAACAGTTCCAGTTGAGAACATGGTGTTGATGCCCGCTTTCGTGTGATCACCGCAGAGTAATCCTAAAAATGTTCGATTGGTTGGCACTCTGCCTGATAGCAATTCGACCGAGATGGGCCGATACGTGTTTTTCAGGTTGCTTGTATTGGTGTCAGCGCCGATATTGACCCACTCACCGATAATACTGTGTCCGGCAAATCCATCATGCTGTTTGTTTGAGTAGTCGTGAAAGATAGAGCACTCAACTTCGCCTCCAATTTTACACCACCGGCCAATGACTGTGCCAGGATAAATTTTTGCGCCGATCTTGATAATAGAGTTATCACCAATTGCACAGGGTCCGACAATTGTCGCATGCGACATGATAGTAACATTGCTGCCGATGATGATAGGTCCATGCGAGGCATCGAGTACCACAAGGGGCGCAATCGAGGAGTCCGAGCCGACAGCAATCATGTCGGAACCAAGTACGACAACATGTGCATTGAGAAAATCGGTGTGATGAATTGTTGCATCAGCAATAAAATAGAACTGTTCGCCAATAGCGTGTGAAGACAGGTCGAGCAAATCCCAACTGTACCGCAGAAGACGAGCTGTAGGGAGTTCGAGACGTTGCCATTGGCGCATGTGTCCCAATTGTTCTAACTCCGTCCATGAGTCTGTGGTAATCTTACTCCATTCCTCGAGAGACATGCATACAGCAACGGTTTCATTCGAGACGGTGAACACCACTGGTTTTGACGTATCCGTTGATACAATCTGCTCAATTGTATGGCGGGTTGGGAGAAGTAAACTACTTGCGGCTAAAACTCGCCCAACGCCGAACTGCTGTGAACGGTAGTCCGGATAACGTCCGTAAAATGATGCAATGTGATTAGGGCGTCCATAGCATCCCAAAAGAGTGGCCCCACTAAGTTTTTGCCATGCCTCCACAATTGTCCATGCACCATATCGTAACTCCCACGGCAAATGCAATACAGAAAATGGATAAAGTGCATCTGGGTGGGATGGATGCTCGAACAGTACAATGTTCGTAATCATGGGTCGAGTTTGAGAAGTTCCAAGTCTAAAAACAGTGTTTCGTTTGGACCGATACCGTAGGAGGGGCGCCCGCGAGAGCCATATGCGTATTCAGGAGGGATAATTGCCCGCCGCCGTCCGCCGACACGCATACCGCGAAGTGCATACCGAAAGCCTGGAAATACATCTGCCGAGTCGGGGATGAATGCGAAGACGCGATTACCTGCAAATTCAGTTACCACATACTCGGATGTAACAAATTTGCCTATCAAAAACCTGACGTAATGCATACGGTGCGGTTCGGATAGCTCGCCCTTACCATATGCAACATCGACAATGATGATACCTGTTGAGTCATGCATTTCGATAGCAGGAGCTTCCCGTGCAATTGTTGTGTCGAGGGGAAGTGCGAAAAAGTGAACAAGTGAATCCGGTTGCTGTGCAGATACACTGCATGTGAGCAGCATGCTACTGAGAAATGCTATCCAAATCATCGCCGAGCGTTGTATCAAGTTTCGATCGAAGTGCCGCACGCACAAAATGCACGAATAGTGGATGACCACTGACAGCGCGGGATTTAAGCTCTGGGTGAAATTGTACACCGACGAACCATGGGTGATTGGTCAGCTCGATGATTTCAACCAGCCGATTATCGGGCGAAACTCCGCTCATCACCATCCCATGCTCTTCCAATATCGGTCGAAAGGCGTTATTGAGTTCGTACCGGTGGCGATGGCGTTCAAAGATGAGATCCTGTTCATAGGCTCGATGAGCTTTGCTTCCACGAAGCAGTACACAGGGATATGCACCGAGCCGCATTGTTCCACCCTTGTTTTCGATCCGTTCCTGATCGGGCATCAAATGGATGACGTTATGCCGCGTGCGTTTGAATTCGGAAGAATTTGCATCAGCCAGTCCACAAACATTGCGCGCAAATTCGATTACGGCACACTGCATTCCCAGACAAATCCCAAAGAAAGGAAGCTGCCGTGTTCGCACATATTCGATCGCTGTAATTTTTCCTTCGATACCCCGAGCCCCAAAGCCGGGAGCGACCAGAACACCGCGGACACCTCCGAGCAAATCTTCGACGTTGTTTGGGGTGATGTCCTCGGAGTTAATCCAGCGCAGCTCGACCTTGCAGTTATTCAGCGCGCCAGCGTGGATGAATGCTTCGACGATACTCTTATACGAATCACGATAACTGACGTACTTGCCGACAAGAGCAATCTCGACGGTCGTTCGCGGATTTTTGACTCGCTGTACAAAGCGCGTCCATGTATCGAGGTCGAGTGTTCCACCCTTGAGACGTAGCTTCCGCATCACGATCGCATCGAGATTGCGACGTGCCATCACTTGAGGCACTTCATAGATCGTCTCGACGTCGGGGATTTCAATCACCGCATCTTCGTCAACGTTACAGAATAACGCTATTTTGCTCCGAACTTCTTTGGGAATGCGCTGCTCAGTGCGGCAAAGAATGATCTCTGGAATGATGCCAAACTCCATGAGCTCTTTTGCGGCGTGCTGGGTAGGTTTTGTTTTGAGTTCGCCAGCAGATCGGATATATGGAATGTATGCAAGCAAAATGGTGATGCAGGAGCTGCGTCCACGCTCAAGAGTCAATTGACGAGCAGCTTCCAAGTAAGGCTGTGATTCGATGTCACCAACTGTTCCTCCAATCTCGATAATAACGATGTCGTATTCGCCATCGAAGTATGTCATCCGGCGTTTGATTTCGTCGGTGATATGCGGAATGACTTGAACTGTTTTGCCTAAGTAGTAGCCGCGCCGCTCACGTTGGATGACCTCGAAGTATATCTGGCCTGTTGTTGCGTTGTTGTAACGCGTCATCGAAACATCGAGAAAACGTTCGTAGTGCCCCAAATCGAGATCCGTTTCGGCTCCATCGTCAGTTACATACACTTCCCCGTGTTGGAGTGGGTTCATTGTGCCGGGATCTACGTTGATGTAAGGATCGAACTTCTGAATCGTTACCGAAAGTCCACGGGATTTGAGCAGCAGACCTAACGACGCACATGCGATACCTTTCCCGACAGAACTGAGCACGCCGCCAACAACGAAGATGTACTTGGTTTTGCGCTTTGATCGTGAAGGCATAGCGAAAGTACTCCGAGTGGACAATTTATGTACACCGCGCAACACTGCGTGTTTCCGGTAAACGGTGCTACAGGAAGCAGGCGTCGGAAGATTCGCTGCGAGTCGGTGCGGGGTGCAAGTTATGAAATTTGCCAGTGAATCGTTCGATTATCGGGGGTATTTGTCAGTACAAAGGTTTTGTGTGGATGCTTACCAAAACATTATCCGGCGGATACTTAGTTATCCCTAACTTTGTAATATAAAACAGTTTTGCAGAGAAGATTGACAGCGCGACGGTACCTTCTTTCTATTGTTTTGGCACTTAGTCTTGGTGCGATCGGTGCCCATGGACAAGGCGTAACAACAGGCTCGATTGGCGGAGTTGTCACCGACAAACGCACCGGCGAAGCACTCTACGGAGCTACCATTGTAGCAGAACACCTACCAACTGGCACGCGATATGGCACAACGACGCAGCGAAACGGACGATTTTTAATTCGTGGTGTACGTGTCGGTGGTCCATACCGCGTTCGGGCGTCGTACGTTGGCTTTATTTCCGATACAGTTGAAAATGTTTTCATTGAACTTGGGCAAGAGTCTCGAATAGCGTTCTCTCTTGGATCGTCGGAGATGCGAAAGCAGGAGGTTGTCGTTACTGGTGAGCGAGACCGCACTTTTTCCCCAACAAAGATGGGGAGTGGAGGAACAGTTTCGTCGGAGGAGATTGCATCGTTGCCAGCGATCAATCGTTCACTGTCTGATATCGCACGCGTCAATCCTTATGCAACGCAGACGACCGCTTTCGGAGCTGATGATGGATTGCAAGGTATCAGTATTCTCGGCTCGAACTCGCGCTTCAACAATATCCAGATCGATGGAGCAATTGCCAATGATATTTTCGGTCTCGGTCAAGCTGGTACAGCTGGTAGTCAAGCGAACGCAAATCTCCTTTCGCTCGATGCCATTGAAGAGCTACAAGTGAATATTTCACCCTACGATATCCGCCAGAGTGGATTCACGGGGGGATTAATCAATGCTGTTACTCGTGGTGGCACAAACACATTCAAAGGATCGGCGTTTATGTATGGACGCAATCAGTATTTGGTTGGTCCAAGCCCCGACGCACTTCGGCAACCGTACGCTCAATTCAGTGATGCACAATTTGGTGCTCGAATTGGTGGTCCCATCGTGCGTGACCATTTATTTTTTCATGTTACGACCGAAACTCGCTTACGCAATCGTCCACTCGAAATTGCGCTAAATAATCCAAACGCTCTCAACAACTTTCCGCACAGCAGAGCTGAGCTTGATGAGATCATCCGCACTGTACGACAGGTGTATGGCTATGACCCCGGAACAGCAGACCTTTTTATCTCGCGCAACAACACCTTCAACATTATTGCGCGTTTCGACTGGAATCTTTCCGATCGTCACAAACTACAGCTGCGTCACAACTACACCAATGCATTCCAAGATCGAAATGTCCTCCGCACGCGACAGGTGTTTTCACTCTCGAGTCAATGGAATGAGTTCAGCAGCATCAACAATTCGACGGTGCTGCAATGGAATTCGATATGGGGCGACAATATGTCGAATGAATTTCGTATTGCGTGGACACAAACAAACGACCAGCGTGTTCTTCGAGCTGATCCGTTCCCGCAGGTTAAGGTCATGCTTGGAGCTGATCAGGTCATTTTTGGTCCAGAGCGTAACTCACAGGCGAATGCACTCGACCAGATGCAGCTTGCGTTGACGAACGATTTTTCGATTTTTCTTGGCGAACATACCATTACCGTCGGTACGCACAACGAACTGTATCGATTCAACAACCTATTTATCCCGGACTATTTTGGTAGCTACACCTTTCGCGATGTCCAAGCATTGCGGGATCGTACACCGAGCTTTTACCAGGTCAGTTATGCCAATCTCAGTGTCACGGGCGGTGATCCACAGCCGCGTGCTCGCTGGGGTATGATGCAAAGTGGAGTCTATGTAATGGATGAATGGACTATCAGTTCACGATTGCGATTAACAGTCGGTATGCGTGCGGATGTACCGATATACTTCGATCGTCCGTATGATAACCCTACGTTCGCGGTGCGCTTTGATTCGCTGGCGCGGATTTTTGCAGCGCTGCCAGACACGCTTCGATTGTATCATCAAGAAATTCCCTCTGGCTTACGGACGAATAGTCTGCCGAAATCATCGGTTCTGTGGGCACCGCGTATCGGCTTTAACTACGATATTAGTGGAGACCGCACCTTTCAGATTCGAGGAGGCACTGGGTTATTTAGTGGCCGAGTACCGGCAGTGTGGCTCTCTAACCAGTATAGTAACACTGGCGTAGATCTCTACCGTGTCAGTATTGGGCGCGACAATGACGCAAATGCACCGCTGCTAATGCGACTCGATTCACCGTCGATTCCTCTCCGGGTAACGCTTGACCCATATAATCCTCCCAAGCCTGGTGATCCGACCTTCCCAGGACTGCCAATGACCACGACGCAAATCAACGTTACTGCACCGGATTTTCGCTTTCCCCAAGTATGGCGCTCTACATTGGGGGCAGACTTTCAACTGCAGCCATGGCTCCGATTAACCAGCGAATTCATGTATGGGCAGATGCTTAATACAGTCGAGTTCCGCAATATCAACTTGCGCCGATCCCGTGCGATGTCCGTATCGCCGCTCGATGGGCGCCCGATATATGCCCGCTCGCCTTCGGGTAGAACCGATTCGAACGCTGTTCCCGACTTCACGCAGGTTATCCTTCTTGCAAGCCGCAGTGAAGGGTATCAGTATAGCGGCATGCTCTCACTAACGCTGCAGGAGAATAATCCCATTGTGCGTGGCTTGAGTGGAACGATTTCGTATGTCTATTCAGCAACCTATGATCTTGCGGATGCGACTGCAGCTACAGCGTTATCAAACTGGCAAAATACCGATGCAATTGATCCCAATCGTGCAACACTGGGACGTTCGAATTTTGACGTGCCGCATCGCATCGCTGTGAACCTATTCTATCGTGTTCGCCTGTTTGATAACCTTCCGACGACGCTCGGAATTTTTTACACGGGTAGCTCCGGTCGTCCGTACAGCTTCACATACATTGGCGACTATAACGGTGACATGCTCACCCACAACGACTTGATTTACGTACCCACGCCAGACGACTATGGAAAGCGAATTGTAGTTGTGTCCCCCGGTGGTGTTGACCTCCGAACAGCGGACCAAATTTGGAAGCAACTGATGGATTTTATCGAAGCCAATAGTGTGCTTCGTCAATATCGTGGGAAAATACTTCAACGTAACGCAATGCGCGAGCCGTGGATCAATCAGCTTGATGTCCGTCTGGTTCAGCAGGTGCCCTCTATTGATGGAACGCGTATTGAGCTGACACTTGATATACAAAACGTGCTTAATCTGCTCAGTAGTTCGTGGGGACTTCAACAGTATGTCAATTTCCAAAGCTACCGTCTCATAACGCTTGTTAATGATCCGACGACAAATACACCGTTTGATTCGCAGGGACGGTTGAGGATTTCATATTCGTCTCCAACGAACTCAAACGGTAAACCTGGCATTTACGATACCGATTCATTCTTCTCGCGATGGCGCATGCAGCTCGGACTTCGCGTGACATTTTGATTGTCGCGTTGATCACCCTCTCGTTTCTTACAGGATGTAACGACGGTGTCGTGACATTCGCGGGAGGTACTGCGTACGTGCAGGTATTTAATGCCCAAACCAAAACATCTGTACCGCTGCGCATTATTGCTGATAGTGCAGTTATTGTACGCTCGCTCTCGACGGGTGAGTTCAGTCAAACATTCGCCGTTCCATCGGGTACGTATGTTCTGCTCGAGGCATATACCACGGGTGACACCGCGGCACAACGCATCGCTTCCCAGCGATACGTTATGGCTGATGGTCAGTCATACACTGTCCTTATTCGTGGTGAAGTGATTACGGATTTTCTTCGTCCAATTGTTGACACAGTAGTAAGCCCATTTCCTGACCGCGCAGCAGTCAAGATTATCAACGCATCGGAGGAAACGTTCGCCACGATCGAAGCGAATGATACTGCGATTGGTTTACCGATAGTTGACGCACAAACAATCCTACCACTTGTGCCGGTGCAAGAAGGATCGGTTCGATTTCGCGTCCGGGATATTGACCGCAACGTCCTTATCGGTACGGATACCACCGTAGTTTTGGAACGTGGAAAATGTTATTACCTTTTTATTCATGATATCCGTGTGAACGGAAACGTTCAGCAGCGTTGGTTCATCCGCAATGTTCAATGATTCACTATAGGTTGCTTTCCGATGAAACGCTTTGCATTTGTACTGCTACTCGTAGCAGTCAGCGCATGGTCGCAGACCTACATCACCATTGCACAACTGAAACAGCGTCCGTTCGGCGATTCGATACGAACGGGTGAGCGTATCGCTGCGCGGGTGACTGTTGCCGATCAATTCCGGAACACTAGTTACGTTCAAGATGCCACAGGAGGCATTGCGGTGTTCAATAGTGCATTCCGCATGGGAGTACAGATCGGTGACTCAGTGGAAATTCTTGCCGGCACGCTCACCGAGTTCGGTCAAACAACAGGGCAGCCTGGCACTGGATTGGGAGAAATCGCTGGACAAGTAGTGTTTCAAGTTATCCCGACTTCACGTGTCGAACCCACTCCACGTACTAGTTCAATTCCCTCAATCGGGGAAGCAATCGAAGGAATGCTCGTACGTGTGCGGAATGTTGAGTTCGTTGAAACCGGCGTTTTCCAAGGCGACCGTAATTACACTATCCGAAGTGCGGCAGGCGATCAATTGCAAGTGCGCGTTGATGCGAACACGGAAATCGCTCGCAGCAATGTGCCTATACCGACAGGTCGTATCGACGTGATTGGTGTGATCTCGCAGTTCCGCGGTACCTATCAGCTACTCCCACGTTTTGCGACTGATGTTGGTGCGACGATCGAGCGAGATACCATACCCAAAGACGCAACGCTTGATGTGACGACGTGGAATTTGCTCTGGTTCGGTTCAACCGATACAACGCTCGGTGTTTCGAACAAACAGCGTCAGTTCACCAGTGTTCGCATCGCACTCGACACGATGCGCTCGGATATCTACGCATTCCAGGAAGTTGTCACTGCATCGGTTCTTGATAGTCTTGCTATTGCTGTGCAAGGGTCATATCAGGGGTTGCTCGCACCAATTGAGCAACAACAGAAAATGGCATATCTGGTCAATCGCTCTGCGGTAACCATTATCGAATCTGGACTTGCCGTCAATGGGGGATCGCAGGCATGGGCGAGTGGTCGCTTCCCCTTCCGGCTTACAGCGCGTTGCTCGAGCGGTGGAGTTGCACGCAGAATTCTACTCTTCAACATTCACGCTAAAGCGACAGGTGATTCAACGACTGCCCAGGACGATTGGCGACGTCGCAAAACTGACGCCGAAACATTCCATGACTACCTGAATACGTTCTATGCAAGCGATCCTGTTATCATCCTCGGTGATTTCAACGATGATGTCACGACGTCGGTCGTTACGCCAAATGCAACTCCCTATGCAAGTTTTATTGAAGATTCGACGCGCTGGCGCGTGCTAACCAAGCCAATGAGTGAACTGGGACTGCGCTCCTATATCGGTTCGACAATCAATGCTCGCATGCTCGATCACATCATAGTTTCTGATGAACTATTTGGTGCGATTCATCGTACGTACTTGGAGGCACCAAATGCCTTTCTGTCAAGTTATACCAGCACAGTGAGTGACCATCTTCCTGTAACGCTGCGTATTCGGCTTGCTGATATTGTTGCAAGCGTGAGCGAGAATGCTCATGCAGCTATTCGCGTTGGGCCAAATCCTACCAGTGATCGCGCATTTATCGAGATTGAAACGACACCATCAACGCGTCTTCGTGCAACACTCTTTGATGCAACAGGAAAATTGTGCGGCGTTCTTGCCGACGAGAAAACTGAGTCAATGCTGCGTGTCATTCCGATCGATTGCAGTGTGTTACCTGTAGGCGTGTACTTTGTGCGTGTGGATTCAGCGACAACAGTGTCGGTGTTTCCACTGGTTGTTGTTCGTTGATTCATTATTTCGGAGGTTGATGCATTGAGAACCTGGCGTGTCGAAGACTCCACTGAACTTTATAACATCGCTGGCTGGGGTATTGGGTACTTTGGCATCAATGAAAAAGGGAACGTCGTTGTTCGTCCGCGGAAAGACAATGGGCCTGCGATCGACATCCGCGAGCTGATGGATGAGCTTGCGCTCAAGGACATCAATCCGCCGGTTCTGCTGCGGTTTCCCAATATTCTCGATCATCGTATTGAGAAGATCAGTGGATGCTTCGAGCGAGCGCGTGCTGAGTATGGCTATCGAGGCAAGTACTACAATGTATATCCGATCAAAGTCAACCAGCAGCGACCAGTTGTCGAGGAGATTGTTCGCTACGGTAAAAAATTCAACATCGGACTGGAAGCGGGTTCTAAACCTGAGCTGCATGCGGTTCTCCCCATCATGGACAATCCGGAAGCGCTGATTATCTGCAATGGCTACAAGGACGAAGACTTTATCGAGCTGGCACTCCTGGCGCATAAGATGGGGAAGAAGATCTTCCTCGTCGTTGAAAAGCTCAATGAGCTAAAACTCATCATCCACATAGCACGCCGACTCAATGTTGTACCGAACATTGGAATCCGGATTCGGTTGGCAGCGAGTGGAAGTGGCAAGTGGGAAGATTCCGGCGGTGATCAGAGCAAATTCGGGCTCAACGCCAGCGAATTACTCGAAGCCGTTGAGCTTGCGCGCCAGGAGGAGATACTTGCCTGGCTCAAACTGATCCATTTCCATTTGGGCTCGCAGATTACGAACATCCGCAAGATCAAAGCAGGTTTACGTGAAGTTGCGCAGTTCTATGTGCAATTGCATAAGCTCGGCTGTGCTATCGAATATGTTGATATCGGTGGCGGCTTAGGCGTGGACTATGATGGCTCGCGCACAACAATCGCAAGCAGCATCAATTATTCCATACAAGAATACGCCAACGATGCAATTGCAACGCTCCTCGATGCCGCAGACAAACATCAACTACCGCATCCACACGTTATCACCGAAGCAGGTCGCGCACTCACAGCACACCATTCCGTTTTGGTCTTCAATGTACTCGAGATTGCAACAACTCCTCTGTGGGATGATCCTGTGCACTCGGTTGAGTCAGATGACCACGAGATCGTGCGTGAACTTTATACGTTGCTCAACAACATATCGCCCCGTACCATTTTGGAGGTTTGGCACGATGCACTTCAGCTCCGGGAAGAGTCGTTGGAGCTCTTTGCACTCGGATTGCTCAATTTGCCATCACGCGCAAAAGTAGAGCGGTTGTTTTGGAGCATTGCTACGGCAGTCAATCGGTACGCGCAGGAATTTCGTCACATTCCTGAGGAGTTGCGAGTCTTACCGAAGTTACTTGCCGATAAGTATTTCTGCAATTTTTCACTTTTTCAGTCGCTACCAGATTCGTGGGCAATTGACCAGTTGTTTCCAATCATGCCGCTCCAGCGACTCAATGAAAAGCCTCTTCGCCGTGCAACACTTCATGATATCACGTGTGATAGCGATGGTCGCATAGATCGCTTCATCGGCATTCGGGAAACAATGCCGTATTTGTCGGTCCACGATTTGCGTGAGGGAGATCCATACTACATTGGTGTGTTTTTAGTTGGGGCATATCAGGAAATACTCGGTGACCTGCACAATCTCTTCGGCGATACCAATGCTGTTCACATTGTGTGTGACGAAGACAGCTACTGGATCGATCAAATTATTGAAGGTGAAACAATCGAAGATGTACTCGACTATGTGCAGTTCTCTGCGAAACGGCTTGTGCGAACGATGGAAACGTGGGTGATGCAAGCCGTCAAGGAGAATCTTGTCACCTTGCACGAGGGGAAGGAGTTCCTGGCAATGTACCGATCAGGATTATACGGCTACACGTATTTGGAATAGACGTTCACCGCTCGAAGAAACAAATTGACGCGCCGGTCCAGGGGAGTGTCAAGTATCGCGACCCCATCAGTTTTGAGCGACCTGTCCGGATCAGAGACATTGTTGCCCGGGGATCGCTGCCTTCTTCCCAGATCACCATGCAACGCACTTCGATGTAGTTATTGCCTGCAGGTGTTTGTAGCACAGGTGCATAGTTGACTTTTTCCATTGCAAGCCAATAAGAGCGTTCCTGCTGCGGAATAGCTTGAAAATCGGCGTCGGTTGGCTCAATGTTGACACCTTTCCCCGCGAACGCAAAGAGCGGTTTGAGCACATATGGCGCATCAGTCGGGAGATGCTCGATCGTATTGCACAGCATCGCACGGGGAACAGTCGGATGCTGCAGAAATGGTAGTGAGTACTTGCTCATCAAAAAATACCAATTCGGGTGTACGACCCATTCAGTGCGTGGCGGATTGTTCCATGAAAATGGAACAGTAATGCCATGCTCTTCCAGCTCATCCGTTATTGCGCGCATGTAGATACGGCGAAGCGGTTGCCATGCACCACCGCGTTCGTGAAATAAAATACCATCTCGAGCAATTATCGAGCAAATGTCGGTCGGAGCAACTCCGGTCAGCTTCTGCGTCGCTAAAAAATCGGGGAAAGTTTTTTGTTTCTGTGGCTGATAATCAACCAATGCGGTGTTGTCGGGGTGGTGATCACTCCTGAGCCATCGCCGAAGGACTGATTGATATTCCTCGTTACTCAGTGTCGGGTCGAAATAGGGGGAAAATTCTTCGGTCAGTTCGTAGGCATCGTGATACGCCGCAGCAAGAAAAAACTGATACGCAAATAGCGAAGGAAATCCTTGTAATTCGATCAAACGGGGTAAGAGGGTACTATCGCTTTCCGCCAGAGCAAAATCAACGACTGCACATGTTGGATGTGGTGGAATGTCGGGCATTCGGTACCTATTGGGAATAGCCTGTTCGAGCGCATGGGAAAGATAAGCAGTGTCTGTACACTGTTTGACGAGCGTTACGGCAGCATCTGCGATCTGCTGTCGAATCTTTTCGGAAAGAAAGACCGGAGCTTCCATGATTCGGAATTCGATCCGCGTTCCGATCCGATCCTCCAACAGCGATTGTAGTCGCTGGTATCGCTCTGGTGTGTAGTGAGAACGGATGAACCATTCCTGCCGTTCAGCATTCATTTATGCATGTAGAGTGTTCCGCCAACGACTGTTGCGAAAGTACGTGCTTGAGTAATTTCACTGTCGTGACATGTTTCCAGGTTGCGATCGAAAATGGTAATATCCGCATCCATTCCCGGTAGAATGCGACCACGGCGATAATTAGTATCCGCAGCCCGGTGTGCGGCGATTGTATAGGCATCAAGTGCATCGCGCCTGCTGATGGATTCCTCCGGATGCCAGGGATTCTGTGAGTGGGGAGGCGTGCGTCGGCAAAATGCCTCGATGCCAAGGAGCGGGTCATGAGATTCAACAGGAAAATCCGAACCAGCACAGAGTACAACACCACATTCGAGGAACGAACGCCACCGATATGCATGTTGGGTACGCATTCCGAGACGCCGTGTTGCCATCGTCGCATCGCTCGTGCAGTGAATCGGCTGCACTGATGCAATTGCTCCTACCTGCACATATCGTAGCAGATCGTTCGGGTGTACCACCTGACTGTGCTCGATGCGTAACCGCACATCGTCAGAGTTCGGATATCGCAAGCGGATTTCTTCGAATGCGTCCAGTACAGTACGAACGGCACGGTCACCGATGGCATGGACTGCGATCGATGTGAACCCGTCCTCAAGCGCACTTTCGATGTGAGAGATCATATCATCGCGATCGAGCAGCAGAAGTCCCGACGTTGTCGGGTCGTCGAAATACGGATCAAGCAATGCTGCACCTCGGCTTCCAAGTGCTCCGTCGGCAAACAGCTTGATTCCGACGACGCGGTGTAGCTGGCCAACAGTAGGAAGAATGCCTGCTCGGTGCCACTGGCGATGTTGTCCTCGTACCCATGAAAGAACACGGCATCGCAGCTTACCTGCTTCTGCGAGATTAGTGAAAATCGGTAGGTTAGTGGGGTCAACGTCCATATCATGAATTTCTGTCAATCCTGCACGGCTACACAAATCCGTTGCGGCAAGGATCGCTTCTTCGACATCTGTTGCAGTAAGTGGCGGTATATGGCGCTCGACGAATTCCATTGCGGTATCGAGCAAGATACCTGACGGTTTACCATCATCGCTGCGGAGAATTGCACCACCTGGGGGGGAGGATGTCGTTTCAGAGATGCCTGCGATATCGAGAGCGCGTGAATTCACCCACAAAGCATGTCCATCTACACGTGTAAGCGCAACAGGTACATCTGCAAATATGGCATCGAGATCTGCTGCGGTCGGGAACTGTGGTGGTGACCACAGTTCGTGGTTCCAGCCACGAGCAACAATCCAGTCACCGCGTCGAGAAAGCATAGCTCCAACACGCTCGATACACTCATCCTTGGATTGTGCCCCTCGGAGGTACGCTTCGCGCTGCGCTATACCAAGACCGACAATGTGTGCGTGTGCATCGACAAGTCCCGGTAGTGCCCACGCATCAGGGAATTCGTACCGTCGGCCATCAATTCGTAGAACGACGCCACCTTCGCTTGGCTCAACTGTGGCGATCCGAGCGCGTACAATGGTGATCTCACCTTGCAGTGCGATTGGCATCAGAGACGTCGGCGGTTGGGATCTATCGAATCGAGGTATGCGACTTTTTCTTGGAGTTGTTCAGGGCGTTCGGGATTGAGTGGATCTGGCAAACAGCAGTCGACGGGGCATACTGCTGCACACTGTGGCTCGTCGTGAAAACCAACACATTCAGTGCACTTATCGGGAACAATGAAGTAGTACTCGGCAGACCAGAATTCGCGTTTGAAAGCGCCTGGACTTGTCGAGTCCGTGTACTCCACTCCACCAAGAGTCCATGTGGCGCCTGGCTCGTAGATGGCCGTATTGGGACATTCAGGTTCGCACGCGCCGCAGTTGATGCAATCAGACGTGATATAGAGAGCCATAAAGCGACTTTGATCCAGAAAATGCAGAATCGGTAGTAATTCTATTAGCAAAATTACGGGATTCTCCCGTGCGGTGAATTATTGCGTCCCGACAAACGCACGTGCACCACCGACGGTGATCACTTTTCCATTGTTGCTTGTGAGGGCAGATGTGTTGGTATCTGTTCTTGCGATGAAGAGTGTACCACAATAGGCAATTCGATAAAAAACGTGCTTCCGTTGCCGAGCTGGCTTTCACAGCCGACAGTACCATTCATTGCTTCAATAAAGCGACGAACAATACTAAGCCCCAAACCAGTTCCTCCTTCTTTTCCGGTGTCGTGAGAACCTGCGCGTGAAAACTCGCCAAACAGGCGTCGTTGCTCTTCCGTTGATAAACCAGGTCCTTCGTCGCGGACAGCAAGTCGTATGGTATTGCCTCGGCGTTCAATGCGGCAGTAAATCGAACGCCCCAGCGGCGAATACTTAATGGCATTCGAGAGAAGGTTATCGAGACATTCTTGCAACCGCTTGCTATCAGCGAATACGTATAGTTCGTTTTCGGTATACTCCCGGATGATTGAGAGAGATTTTGCCAATGCCTTGATTTGGTATGCTTCAATAACGACGTCGAAGATTAAGGCAGCGTGAACTGGCTCGATTGTAAGCTTGAGTTTGCCCGAGGTCAATGCAGCAAAATCGAGCAAACCTGTCACAAGTTCTTTCATCCACTCAGCAGTTCGTGTGATCGAGGAAACATGCTTTTCGAGATCTGCCTTGCTCAGTTTCTGACCGTATCGCTCGATGATGGCAGCACTCATCATGATAGCTGCAATAGGATTCTTCAAGTCGTGCGCTACTGTGCCAAGGTAAGCAATTTGTTCATCCATGCGGTGCTGTAGCTGTTCAATCGTTGTTTCTGCCACCTTTAATTGCTGCTCGAGTGCACGGAAGCGATCCCGCTCGTATGCAATCTCTAATTGGAGTTTTTTTGTGGCAATGTCTATCGTCGCTTGTTTGATGCGTTGCGCGATCTTGGATGTAAACATGAAATCGCGAACTGCTACGTGTGCGTCCACATGATGAAGTGCTTTTTCATAATAGCCGATTGTACGGTACACCGTACCAATGTCGTAATGGATACGTGCATGTAGATTCGTCGGTGGAAGGATTGATGCGTGACGTAGTGCACGTTTGAAATGTTCGATTGCTATCGGTGGGCTGTAGTATGGCGAACGTCGATCAGCGAAAATGCGTCCATATTCCAAATGAGCCAGTGCTGCATGATAGGGCAGGGAAAGCTCTTCTGTGCGTGTTGTAAGAGCCTCGGCTGTTGAACCTGCAGCGTCCCAGCTGTCGAGAGCAATCTGCGCGCGAACAAGAACAAGTTCTTGCTCGATTCCAAGGAGAGAGAGTGTATTTGTCCGTACATGGCGCAGTAATTCGAGAGCACGGTGTGAATCGCCGCTCGATTGCACTATCGAGGCTGCTGTCGTTATAAGAAGTCCCTGTGCGAAATCTGGCTCGATTCTGGTATCATCGACACTGAGTATGTCCATCGCATGTTCATACTCGCCGATTGCTGCGTGCAATCGCGCTATACCACAACGAGTAGCCACCCAAAGAAATGTGTTCGTACTATCAAGCGAACTGAGCACTGTTGCATATTGTTCGAGGGCATCGGCGATATTTCCTATGCACTCGAGGACTAATGCCCACTGAAATTCGATAAGAGAACGCTGAGGACCTGAAATAACGCATTCCAACGCTCGAGTAAAAGTTGTCAATGCATCATCCCTACTACCGACAACCAGCTGCAGCCGCGCAGTCAACGAAAGCAATAGACATCGGAAATCGTCGCGATAGCGGTCAGGATGCACTGCAATTTCTGCTGCAATAGATCGCGCAATATCGTAGCGGTGGAGCTGTAGTGCTGCTTCTGCACGTGCCAGGAGGTTTTCCAGTGAATGATTGCTATCACACTGCTCTGTAGCAAGCAGATCAAGAGACGCACTGTATGCTGATTCGACCCATTGATGTATGCAACGATATTCCATCGTCGTTGTCAGCGATTCTGTAATCGGTTTCGTACAGCGAATGTTGCCTGTGCGATTGCAATGAGACGTTCTGCCTTGTTTTCGGTGCAGGCAAAGACCTCGGCGCGTGCAAAGCTTGTGGTGGTTCCATGACGAACGACTCGACCAACTGCTCGTAAGTGTGTGCCAGTTGCTGCTTCGAGAAAGCTTATCATCATGTCTACTGTGACGGTCAGTTGATCGTCGGTCAAAAGAGTATAGACAGAAAAGCCAGCAACAACATCAGCAAGAGTTGCAATCACACCACCGTGAGATAGTCCGTCATGTTGCTGATGCCGTTTGTCGAGAGTAATTTGTGCTTCAACATGACCTGGCTCGATCGCTGTCAATCT
The DNA here is from genome assembly GCA_026416585.1 of Chlorobiota bacterium. GTDB lineage: Bacteria > Bacteroidota > Ignavibacteria > Kapaibacteriales > NICIL-2 > NICIL-2. The sequence goes on from JAOAEV010000020.1 coordinate 23,701, forward strand.
ACAGCCAATATGTTTCATGAACTCCTGTCGTTCAAGGCACTGGGTAACGATGGCATGGAAGTGCGGCGACGCAGGAGTCCAGCCAGTATCTCGACCAACAGTTGAATTATCGTCTGGAGACATAGGAAATTGAGTCAGAGGATACTACAGTTCAGTTAGTGATAGCCGTACATTCCCAGTGCCAACAATCTCTTCAAGTTGTGCCACTGTTTGCCTATCAAGTTTCAGACGCAGTTTGGGAATTACGTATCGTGAACGGTTTGAACTTCCTTCATATAGTGTGATGACGACATCGACGCTCGATGAGCCGTTACCGCAAACATCGAGAATGCGTTCAAGCAGTGCTGGATCACTGTCAGCACGCAATCTCACGTGGAGTGTTCTGATACGAGCGTAGGCTTCCTCAAGCGGAAGAACTTCATCAGCAACAATGCGTGGTGCAGCAGCTTCATCCCGCAGTTCGATCTTGCCTGCAACGACGACAAGAGACCCATTGCCAACGACATGGGAGCACTGCTCGTACACGGAGCTCCAGATGATGATTTCAGCGATGCCTGTGTAATCAGAGACTGTTGCGAATGCGATTGTGCGCTCATTCTTGTCGAGGCGTGTGCGGATGTCTGTGATGAGCCCGCAGCACCGAACAAGGTTACCGCTGGTGGTGTTTTCAGTTCTACCAAGTTGGATGCTTGCAATTGCCTGTACAAGTAAACGATGCTGATCAAGCGGATGACCTGATACGAAAAAGTTTAGCACTTGGTGCTCGCGGCGTAGCATTTCTTCCGTGTTCCAGGGTTCGATGTCGGGTAGAGTTGGTTCGACCGGCTCAATTGCATCAGGACTGAACAGAGAGTCCATCCCGGTGGCGGCCATCGCTCGAGATTTCGCATACTCAAGGGCTAAGTCAAGCGCTGCTGTCAGTTGTGCTCGGTGACCTCTTAAAGAGTCAAGCGCTCCTGCAGCAATGAGTGCTTCGATTGCACGCTTATTGACCAATCTCGTATCCACTCGACGGCAGAAATCGAAGAGTGAGCGAAATGGTCCACCCTGCGTGCGTGCAGAAATGATGGATTCTACAGCAGGAATGCCAACGTTCTTGATTGCTGCAAGTCCGAAAACAATTGTCGTCGGAGATGTCGCACGAAATGTTGTGTTCGATTGGTTTATATCCGGCGGAAGAACAGTAATGCCAAACTTTCGTGCTTCGGCGATCAGTGCATTGATTTTGTCCAGCTTACCGAGTTCAGACGTCATATTTGCTGCCAGGAACTCTGCTGTGTAATGCCGCTTGAGCCACGCTGTGCGATACGCCAAATACGCATATGCCGCCGAGTGCGACTTATTGAATCCGTATGAGGCAAACTTTTGAATCAGGTCGAATATTTCTCCAGCGAGTTTGGGTTCGATCCCATTTGCTTTTTGTGCACCCTCTATGAATGCCTGCCGCTGTTGTGCCATTAGCTTTTCGTCTTTTTTACCCATCGCGCGGCGAAGCGTATCAGCTTGTGCAAGTGTAAAACCTGCAAGGTCCTGCACCAGTTGCATCACCTGCTCTTGGTAAACGATGATGCCATAGGTATTTTTCAGGCGGCGTTCCATCAAAGGGTGTAGATATTCGATTGGTTTGCGACCAAACTTGCGGTCAATGAACTCTGGAATGTTATCCATTGGTCCTGGACGGTACAGAGCATTCATTGCGGTCAGCTCTTCGAGATTGCGTGGCTTAAGCTGCCGTAAGTATTCGGTCATTCGTTCGGATTCGAATTGGAAGACTGCAAGTGTGTGTCCGTCTCCGAGCATTTCGTAAACGCTCTGGTCATCGTAGGGGATAGAGTCCAGGTCAATGTCTGTGCCGTAATTGGTTTTGATCTGCTCGAGAGAGCGATCAATAATGGAGAGAGTTGCTAATCCGAGGAAATCCATCTTGAGGAGCCCAACCGCCTCAAGCTCTTTCATTGTGTATTGTGTGGTAGCGTTCGTCGTTGGAGTTTTATAGATGGGTACGTAGTCAGTAATGGGACCTGGTGCAATGACAACACCAGCTGCGTGTACCGACGTGTTCCGAGCAAGTCCTTCGAGCACGAGAGAGTACTCAATCAATTGCTGTAGCTTGGGATCGTCACTGTCGCGTAACCAGCGTAGTTCCGGCAAATTGAATGCTTCATTGAGCTTGGTTACCTTACCAAGGACAACAGGAATTTTTTCGGTAATTGCATTGATTGTTGATGGGGAGATACCGAGCACACGACCGACATCTTTGATTACCTGTCGAGCCGAGAGTGTGCCAAATGTGATGATTTGTGCAACCGCGTCGGTGCCGTACTTGCTGCGAACGTACTCAATCACTTCGTCGCGTCGTTCATCATTGAAGTCAACGTCGATGTCCGGCAGTGATATGCGGTCTGGGTTGAGAAATCGTTCAAAAAGAAGATCGTGCGTAATAGGATCAATGTTGGTGATACCGAGCGCATATGCGACAATCGAACCAGCAGCAGAGCCGCGCCCAGGACCGACACTAATACCGCGCCGTCGAGCAGCAGCAATGAAATCCTGGACGATTAGGAAGTACCCGGAATATCCCATGCGTTTGATGACATCCAGCTCAAATTGCGCTCGATCGAGTATCTCCCGCGTTACAGGAGAATATCGGCGCTCGAGACCTCGCATGGTCAATTCTTCGAGATACTCATCCAGCGTTCGTGCCGATGAATCTGGTGGTATCGGGAATGTTGGCATCTTGGGAGCAAATGACGGCTCGAAGCAGATTTTTTCTGTGATTGCAAGAGTGTTTTCAATTGCTGACGGAAAGTCTCGGAAAAGTTCCTTCATCTCTGCTGCAGACTTAAAGTACATCTCCGGCACACGGTACCGCAGCGCCATAATGTCGAAAGTGCCTGCGTTCGTCGCATTTGCGTCCTTGATAAGTAAGTGGACGTTGTGGGCGATGGCATGCTCTTTTTGAATGTAGTGGCAGTCATTTGTTGCAACCAACTCGATACCAAGTTTGCGAGCAATGCGAGGGGCGTGTTCGAGGACTATAGCATCTTCTGGCAAGCCATGATGCTGAAGCTCGATATACCAATCCTCTCCAAAAAGGTCCTTGAACCACCGTGCGTTTGCTTCTGCGGTATCAAAATCTCCTCGCACAAGTGGCTCATTGACCGGCCCAATCAAACATGCACTCAATGCAATGAGCCCTTCGTGGTACTGGGTGAGCAACTCTCGATCAATCCGTGGTTTATAGTAGTAGCCTTCCATGTGCGCCAGCGATACCAGCTTGCATAGATGGCGGTAGCCGACCTCATTTTTAGCGAGCAAGACCAGGTGATGGTAGTTTCTTGTTCGTTCGCTTTTACTCGAAGCGACTTTCTCGAATCGTGATCCAGTTGCCAAATACACTTCGCAGCCGATGATCGGTTTGATTCCACGCTTTTTCGCCGCAAAGAACAGTTCCATACATCCGAACATGACCCCGTGATCGGTTAAAGCGACAGCGGGTTGCCCATCTTCTGCTGCTGCACAGACAAGCTGCTCTGGAGTTGCAATAGCGTCGAGAAGCGAATAATGTGAGTGGTTGTGCAGGTGAATAAAATCGGCCATGGTGCAAGCTTTTGGGAGTGATCAGGAAATATAGAACGAAATTACACGGTGCCTATGCGGTATCAGAATGCTAACTTTGTAGTTGCAAGCCCGGATGGCGAAATGGCAGACGCACAGGACTTAAAATCCTGGGTCCCGGAAGGGACGTGCGGGTTCGAGTCCCGCTCCGGGCACACACTGGAGCGTGTGCATAAAAAGAAAAAACGCAGCGCACCAGTGGTAGGCTGCGTTCATGACTATGAGTGTCAATGGTACGTTAGTGACGACCGCCTCGGCGATGTGGTCCGCGATGGGCTGGTGAGCGTTGTGGCGACGTTGTCTGGCGATGTTCCGGGTGCGTTGATTGTTGGGAAGCGCTACCATTCTCCGGCGGAGGAAGGAGTGCCTTCCGGCTCAGACGGAATTTGCCATCGGGCTGTATTTCGATAAGTTTAAGTTCGACAATGTCACCAGGTTTGAGGTAGTCGATAATGCTATTGACTCGTTCGTGAGCAATTTGCGAGATGTGAAGGAGCCCCAATTTCTTTGGGAGAAATTCGACAATGGCGCCGAGACCCTCGCGAATCTCCTTGACCTTCGCATGATAGACTTCGCCTAATTCCGGTTCGCGGGTCAGTCCCTTGATCCAGTCTATCGCCATGTCTGCATTCTCCTGGTTGACGGCTGCGATGACGACCGTACCATCCTCTTCGATATTGATTTCAGTGTTTGTCTGTCGTGTAATCTCACGTATCGTTGCACCGCCTGGACCAATGACCATCCCAATTGCTTCGACAGGAATTTTGATCGTCGTCAGTCTTGGGGCGTAGCGTGAAAGTTCTGGTCGGGGCTCAGCGATGCACGCATTCATGATGCGGAGGATATGCAATCGCCCTTCTCGTGCTTGTTCAAGTGCGCGGCGAACAATCTCGAGCGACAGTCCTTTGATTTTGATGTCCATTTGGCAGGCTGTAATACCATCGGCTGTGCCTGCGACTTTGAAATCCATGTCCCCGAGATGGTCTTCGTCACCGAGGATATCGCTCAAGATTGCCACCCGATCACCTTCGGTGATAAGACCCATTGCAATCCCCGCAACCTGTTTTTTGATGGGGATGCCGGCATCCATACATGCAAGAGAACCTGCACAAACGGTTGCCATGGATGATGAACCATTCGACTCAAGAATATCCGAGACGATGCGAATGGTATATGGGAATTCTTCTTCGCTTGGAATGAGCGGTTGGAGAGCCCGTTCGGCGAGATTCCCATGGCCTATTTCACGACGGCTTACACCAGTCATCCTTCCCACTTCTCCGGTCGAGTATGGTGGGAAGTTGTAGTGGAGCATGTAGCGGCGTTCATAGGTCGGCAGCAGACCATCTACAATTTGTTCGTCTTGCTTGGTGCCGAGCGTGATAGTGGCCAAGCTTTGGGTTTCTCCGCGTGTAAAGAGTGCTGAGCCATGAGTGCGGGGTAGTAAGCCAACTTCACACGTGATCGGGCGGATGTCGGTAGGAATACGGCCATCGAGGCGGCGTCCTTCGTCGAGAATCATCTGGCGCATCAATTCGTACTCGACTTGGCTGACAACGTTGCTCGTTAGTTGTATAACCGGCAGGTCAGCAAATTCTTCGTGTTCGAGAACAAACTGTTGAACAGCCAAAATTATCTCGTCAAGCAGGCGTTTACGGAATCCCGATCTCTGCTCTTTCGACGATGATGAATGAATCATTTGATAGAGTGGCTCTACCGCTTGTTGGCGAATGAATCGAGCAAGTTCCTCAGGACACTCCACTGCTTGCGGGGAACGATGAGGGCGCTTACCACCGCCAGCTTTTTCGAGTAACTCGCGTTGCAGCGCGTTAAGGATACGAATGTTTTCATGTGCGAACTCGAGAGCTGTGAGGAATTCATCCTCGCTGATTTCTTTTGCTGTACCCTCGACCATGACGATGGAGTCATCAGTACCTGCGACCGTAATCTCCATGTCGGACACTTCTAACTCCTGATATGTCGGATTGACAATAAAGCGCCCATTGATGCGACCAACATGCACTTCAGAAACAGGTCCGTCGAAAGGGATGTCCGATAACAACAGTGCTGCGGATGCACCAACCATGCCGAGCGAATTGGGTTCATTCTGATCGTCCGCCGAAAAAACCGTTGCGACAATTTGTGTATCGGCACGCCAACCTTTGGGAAACATTGGTCGTATCGGGCGATCGATGAGTCGGGCGGAAAGAATTTCTTTTTCCGTCGGGCGACCCTCGCGACGGAAAAAACTTCCGGGAATCTTTCCCGCTGCCGATGATTTTTCTCGATATTCGACGGTCAATGGGAGAAAATCAACATCGGGACGTACGTCAGGACTTGCACAGACTGTCACAAGTACCATCGTATCGCCGTAGCGTACCATGACCGCGCCATCAGCGAGTTTTGCAAAACGCCCAGTCTCGATTGAGTATTCTTTGCCGCCCAGGTCGCACGATACACGAACGATTCCCATTCCCATGGAGTGGTAGTGAAACAAAATAGTTTGATGTGCTACGGTTCGTTACTTCCGGAGATTCAATTGTTCCACGATGCGACGATACCGCTCCAGGTTCTTCCGCTGAAGATATTTGAGCAGTTGCCGGCGTTTATTGACCAGTCCAATCAACCCACGGCGGCTGTGGTGATCTTTTTTGTGCACTGAAAGATGCTCCGTCAATTGATTGATATGTTCTGTCAAGATTGCGATCTGAGCTTCAGGCGATCCTGTGTTGGATAGTGAGCCGCCAAACTGGGCGATAAGTTCTGCTTTTCGCTCTTTTGTAAGCATGATACAACCGGTAAGTAGTTCGACAAAATGTTTAACAAACATCAGATAAAGTTGCAAAATAACGCTCACAGCAATCCCGATCGTCGCGAAGCTGCGACCAAAACATATCTACGCTTTCAAAGCGACGTTCGGTACGGATGTATTTGTGAAAACAAAGGACGATTTTGCGGTCATATAAGTATCCGCTGTAATCGAAAAAGTGTGCCTCAAGTCGTCGATGCGGTGAATCGGTGAA
>JAOAEV010000102.1 GCA_026416585.1 Chlorobiota bacterium
TGTAGTGGCATCGGCACAACCATGTCGCGATTGTCCGTTGCCATTGCAAAAAGGAACGGGTGATACTGCTATCTATGTTCTTCTGCGCGATCGCACGCGGATCGAGAATTGCCGCTCGATTGTGCGAACCTTCCTGCCCGGCAGCACAGTACAGGCTGTGCGCTTGCAGTACCTGGTCAATGGTACCTGCCGTGATACGATCGTACCGGTCTTGAGTGTGCTTGAGATAGGCACCGTTGGCCTGGGGCTTGATGGGCAACCACGCCCCATGCCGATATTACCTGTGCGACAATATGAACGCCGCCAGCGGCCGCCCGAGCCGAGCGCATCATTTGTCGAGCTGGCAGCCATCGGTGGAACCACGGGGAAAGACGCGTCCCTGCGACGCATCGGGTCGTCGCAACTGTTCCCATCACTCGAAGCCATCGTTGCACCATTCGGCAGGCTGCTTGGCAATCGCTGGTCGCTTGGACTCCTCGCTGGCGGTATAAGCGACGGCACGCGCTGGCGCATTCCGCTCGGCGGACATCTGCGATATTGGTTTTCTCCTCAAGGCGAACTGACGCTGCATGCCGGTTACCGACCGGATTCATGTACCTTCAACGAACGCACCCCGCTTGTGCTCAGCGATGAATATCGCGACATCCCGACACCCTATGATCGCACTGATCCATCGGCTGCCTACGTCCTCGATTACATCGAACACGCCACCGGTTGGCAACCGTTTCTTTTCGTCGAAGGCGGTACACTATTGAACACTGACTTCGAGGGCGCCGGACGTGAGCCATCACTCAATCCTGATGATTACGGGCAATGGTTCGTTGGTGTCGGTGCCGGCACAACAGCTTGGGAACAGCTGGTGATTGGTATCGCCTACCGTTACCAACGGCTCAACGTCCGCACTCCGTGCGCTCTGTGTCCTCCTGATATTGATGCTCCGAATAACTACGTTGTCAATACTGCCAATCTCCACTCACTTCTGCTGAAAATTGGCATTCACTTTCGTTTCTGAGTTATCACGGGAGAACTTCACATGAAATTGCGTCAAGTTTTTGCGTTTGTAACGTGGGCACTGGCACAGTGGTCTTGCCAAAGCGCCATCGAACCAACGGCGGAAATAGCCCCCACCTCGGTTGTGGTTGTTGTGCGCGACCAACGCGGACAGCCGATCGAGGGTGCACGTGTGCAATGGATTGTCACGCGTCGTGGTGTCTCACAAGCAGCGATCAATGCAGCATTTGCTGCTGCCGTCGGTCCTTCCGAAGCATACACCGGAAGCGGTGGATTCCCTGGCACAGTAGCCTTCGACATACCCGTGCCCGTTGCTGACGAACAAGCACTGATCCTTTTGCGAACAACGCCACCGCCCGACCCAGGATACCGCGGCATCCAGAAAAATGGCGATTGGCGGATCGACACCATTATACCGTGTGGTCCAACAGCACTACAGCTAACCCTACTGCGACAATTTCCTGTCGCATGTAACCAATCTGTCCCATGCTCAGACCTCGATGTGCGTCTTGCCCCTGGCCGAACAGATACAGCCGCCCAAGGCGACTTTGTACAAACGGATGCGGACGTAATCATTCAGCAAGTGATCATCACAGGGCAAGTGCCGGCTGGCGTGCAAGTTGTTCCACGAGTACGTGTCGGCAACGGTGCTCCACAAGCACCACCTGTTTCGGTACCACGTGGGCAGCCATATCGCATCGAGTTCGTCGTCTCCGCATCAGCATCTGCTTCGACAGTTGATACCACCCTGCAAGCAACCATCGTGGTTGTCCAAAGTGGTGGCGCTCCGTGCTGGCAGTGTACATTCCCCATGCGCATCCAAGTACGTCCGGAACAGTTATGCGACTGCCCACAAGCAGGAATTCGGCGCACTGCTATAATCACGGCGTGTATCGGCACTTCACGTGATACAACCATTGCCATTGGGTTGATCAACACAAATCAGCAGTGCAATCTCAGTATCGTCGTGCAGCCGAATCAGAGAGAGAATATCAACGAATTGAGCATTGTACAGCTCAACAACATCGCCGGCCAAAGCATTATCATTCCGGCGAACAGACGGCTCGACTCAATCAGGATACGCTTTACCCCCCAACAGGCACGCACATATCGCGAGACATTCATTCTGCGCATCTACCGCCAAACAGCACAAGGATTGCAACTGTGTGACAGTTCAATTGTCATTGATGTAACCGGTACAAGTGGACAACCGTCGTTTGGCATTGACTCTGCACGATCAACCATCTTTCAATTTGGTCAGAACGGCTACCAGCCCGATACACTGGTCAACTGCACCACACGAGATGATCCTCGAAACAGTCGGGGCACACTCTGCATCCGCAATACCAGTTCGTGTTTACTGTCAGGGAATGTTCGTTTGCAAGGCAGCAGTCTCTTCACCATCGAGGGTGGAGCACCAGTGAGTCTCCGGCTACAACCGGGTGCTGACACATGCATTACTGTCGCTTTCATTCCAACGACTGCAGCAGTTTATCCACTCGGACGCTGCAGCCCTGCACAGAGGAATTTCAGCGCAACAGTCATCGTTAGTAGTTCGAATCAGACAGCTACAGTACCAGTGTACGGCTACGCCAACCTCGATGTGCAGTGCGCTAGCAAAGCAACTGCAGCACTCTACGAGTTCGGTACTCAAGATGCCAATGGCACTCGCTATTTCATCACGATCAATATCGTACAATCCCAGACTGAAAACACGCTCCTTATCAGCGAACAGCTCGATGGACGCCCCGACTCAGTGGAGATTTACGTTCAGCGCATCATCACAACCGGACCGCCGCCCAATGATGCCAATATCAGCAGTGCAATTCTGGCAACCGGTTCTGCATCGGGTGTCGAGTTCAACATCGTTGCACGTAACATGCTGTCTTTGCCACAGGACATCTGTCTGCTGTTCAATCAGTACGGTTGCTCCTTCGATCCAACGCAATGGACACGGCAGCCGACTGTTCGTGAAGGCGACATTTTGCTCTTCCGTTTCGGCGGCTCGTATGGCATTCTATGGGTAAAGAAACTGTCGTGGAGCAATCGGAGCACGCAAGCATTGCCACAAGTTGAGGTGTTGACATGCTACCCGTTCAATTGATTGTCCTATCGCTCGCGATCGTGTCTGCTGCAGTGGCTCAGGTCGAACCACTGTCGGCTGTCAACACTGCCAGCGATGACCGCGCAGTTGCTCTCCGAATAGATTCAAGTGGAACAGAACTGTGGATTACGACAACAGTACCAAACCAGCCACTGGCACGGATGCTCCGCGTATTCCGCTCTACCGGTGGAGAATACATCCCCACGCAGTCACCCGGCGAACCAATCAATCTTCCCTCGTCTCCGCAGCGCTCGGCGCGAAACGGATGTGTAACGTTCTCAGTATGTTCGCCCGACTACGCCGTGTTTGTATCGAACCGTCTTGTTGGTGGGAGAGACTTCGACAATGACCTCTATGAAATGCGCCGGCACGGCAACCACTGGGAGGTTCGACGGCTCGACGTGCTGTGCTCGTCTTGGTGGGACGACACTCCCTCGCTCTCGCCAGATGGGCGCCTGCTGTTTTTTGCTTCTGATCGCGATGCACACGAACGCAGCAGAACGGACCTCTACGTCAGCCGTTGGCTCGATACAGGATGGAGCGCCCCAACAAAACTTGCAATTTCGAGTGACGATTGGAACGAACAGTCGCCGCTTGCCGCATCTGATGGGTACCTCTATTTTGCCACCGACCGCGCTGGCGATTACGATATCTGGCGTATTCCCTATGACCCAACGACTGGAGCAACAATCGGCACACCTGAACCTATACCTTTCCCCGGCGTCAATCAACGTGGTTCAAATGAAGGCCATCCTGCATTCGCTGAGCGTGGAGTTGCATTTCTTTTCAGCAGCGATCGGACACCTGCTCGTGGGTTCGACGTATTTATTTACCGCATGCCGCCTCGACCGGTTGATTCGGTGACGGTGCGCGTCGTTATTCGCACTCGCGTCGTTGATTGGCTCACTGGCGCGGTCGAAGACTCCATCGCGATCTATCCGAATCGTCCGGTGCGGTTGCGCATCCTCAGTAGCAACACAGAGAACGTTGTAACAACCGATGCCGAGGGTATCATCCGACTTGCGCTTCCTTCGCGATTAGTCGAGCGATGGTTACTCGAAGCTGTGCCGCATTCGCCACGATACGTGTCGTCACGCGATACGCTCGAGCTGAGCAGTATCTGTGCAGAGCCTCCCGTGCATACGCTGGTGGTCTGGGACACCGCGACGATTGTTTCACCTGAGTGCGTGCAGGATTTTCCTGTCAAGAATGTGCGTTTTTTCGTGACAGGTTATTGGTGCCCGACAACACAGCGGTATGCGCCATGGCTGCTCTGTACCTCATTGCTATCGCTAGACACATGTAACACGGTGTACTATGAGCAACCACGATTGGCATGCACTGACAACGAGATCTTTCGCTACCGTTTGGCATTTGTTCCACCGCGCGCCGAGCAGATCCGCCGTGACGGCAGTGCCTGTATTGACATGGCAGAAGCGCGAAGTAAAGGTCCGCAATTCGCACGCGACGTTGATGCCGCCATCGAGCGTATCATGAGTTCGATGGCATCGGCACTGCAAGCTCCATGCGTCCAGCGTGCTATTGCTGATGGTGAAAAGATTACAGTGACCGTTACCGGCTGGACCGATCCACGTCCGCTCGACCCAACATGCACCTACACTGGACCAACTCTCAGCATCCGTGATGGCGTTGTGCGGCTCAACACTAACGATAGCCCTTACATCATCGACGACGAGCTACCCGGCAACGGACGGATCGCTTTTGCCCGTTCAAAAGCTGGCGGGAATTATCTTCTCTCGCAGCTCCGGGCATTCTTTGCTGCACGGCTCCTCGACCGGCTCTGGGAAGAACAGGTGCCCTTCTACGCGAAACTCAAAGCCAGCAGACAACTCGAGGTTGTCGCTGTCGGGAAAGCAATCTCGCAGGAAAACCGCGACTTTAGTGAACGCCGCTCAATTGAGGTTCGAGTCGAAGTGCCAATGCCGAAGCGACGGGTGGTCGCCGGTCAGATACCGATTCCAGGATCACTGGTGCGGCTGTGCCAGCCACCATGTGCGCAACGCTGATTGGGGCAGTCGTAAATTCGCTGCACCATTCTGTTTCACCACTTCAATTTGGCTTTTATGCGCGCACTTCGAAATGCTGTTGTAGCGGTGCTGATGTCGGTGGCAATGTTTGCACAAGGTTACCGCGCCGGTGATGTGGTCGAAGATTTTTCACTTCCCTCGACAAAAGGCGGGAACGTCTCACTGGCATCGCTTGGTACAGTCCATGGTGCAATTGTTGTTTTCACGTGCAACCACTGTCCGTATGCAAAAAAGTATGAGGACCGTATCATCGCGCTACATGACGATTATACCCCAGAAGGCTACCCCGTCGTGGCAATCAACCCAAACGACCCTTCTCAAGTACCCGAAGATTCGTTCGAGAAAATGATTGAGCGCTCGCAGGAAAAAAATTATCCTTTTCACTACCTGTTCGACGAGACACAGCAAGTGGCACGCCGCTTCGGTGCTACCCGAACGCCGCACGTGTTCTTGCTTCACCAGGAAAGTGATGGGAAATTTCGGGTGGCGTACATCGGTGCGATTGACGATAGCCCCGACGATCCAAAAGCTGTCGAGCACGAATACGTGCGCAATGCAATCGAGGCACTCAAGGTCGGTTCGAAGATAGATCCAACATTTACCAAAGCTGTGGGCTGCACGATCAAGTGGCGCAAAAAATAGTTCCGTCCCTTTTCCCGCTTAGTAATCATCTGTACCAAGTAACTCCTGCTCAAGTGCATCAGCACTGAGTGTAACTGCCAGAATCGCATGCAACAGTAATAAGGCATCAGTATTGGCGGCTATTTGGGTTCGAAAGAGCACGATTGTCTGATCGCCTTCTCGCTGTATTGCCCAAGCACCAATCTTGGTGCGATTGTTCGCTTCCAGCAAGCGTTGCATCAATCGCGGTGACAGATTCTCTGATGTTTTGTAGGCAATCGAGATGACATCACGCACCTCGATCTTACCGTAGTTCGACGTGCGTGAGAGAATCCACGCCAATTGTGTACGGGTGCTATCAACTCGATTGACGACGCGATAGTCCCCGTCACCATCTATGGTGTACTTTACGTCTGCTTCCTCGAGTATGGCTTTGACGCGAGGATCAGGCTTGCCCTTGTCTGGCTGCGATGCACCGATTTGCGCCATTGCTGTGCTGTATGCTATCACTGCGACCACTACAAGTACTGCCGAACGCATCCCAGGTGACATCATACATCCTCCAATAAAATGTGTAAAAAAATCGGGCACCGGCTTTGCCATGAACATATCTGCCGATGCCCGTGATCTGTTTTTCTTTGATGCTTTCTTAGCGTGTCAAGTCAAGCTGCGCATCCTTGAGCGGCGTTTGGATGACAATTTGCACTGTGCGGTTGTAGAATCGTCCTTCAGGCAAATTGTTGTCATAAATGGGGTCATCTTCCCCAACGCCGCGCGAGATAAGCTCCTTGACACCTTTTGTGCGTGTTTTCACGGCACGTTCGACCGTTGCAGCACGGTTGGCTGAAAGCTTTTTATTGTGTTCGTACATACCCACAACGTCGGTATGTCCGACTACCTCTACCTCCGACGATGTAAAGCACCGTGGCAAGACATATTCACTGAGGATTCGTTCATTGCGTGGACCAGCATCGTAGCTATCGAATGGGAAGAGAATCAGGTTGTACTTTTCAAGCGTTTTTTCCTCGCCATACTCAGCACCAAGCGATGCCGTCGAAACGTACTTGACAGGAATCGTGATCGGATCGGACTCGCACTCGCGACCACTGGTGCTCGTAACAATAAGTTTTGCAGAGAACGGCACAAGTGTTGAAACCTTCGGTCCAGGCTTGCCGACACGGCTTGTTGAGTCAGGATATTCGCCGTCTTGATTTTGCCAATCCCATTCGACGGTTGGTTCGGTCGTCCCTTTGGTAACAATTGTTTTCCACGGTTTATCGCTGCGCGTCACTTCGATGCGACGTTTGGCAACAAGTTTATCTTCGATACCGTTTTTGAGCACAAAGGCCATCGTCTCGGGCTGCGGTACCACTTTCGGGTCTTTGTCGAGAATTGGCTTGATTACTTCCCAATCTTCGCAGAGGATCTCGACTCGCCGATTTTCTTCGATACCCATCGAGTCTTTCATGTTCGACGGTCGTTTGGGTCGAGTCAGGAATGTCAGCTTCATGCGGTTTTCGCTGATCCCCCAAATGTCACGCAGGTAGTTATACACGTTCCGCGCACGTGTTTCGGCAAGTTTAAGACCACCTTGCTTTTCCTCGGGGTTGACGTCGTCAGTCGTTCCAACAATTTCAACGGTCGCACTGGGATTTTTCCGCAACCGATAACCGAAAATGTTCAAGATGTGGTAGTATTTCTCGAGTGTGCCGCCAGGAATACGCTCGTCGGTAAAGTTTGTTGTTTTCTCCGGACTATTGAAGAGAACGTAACGCTTGGGAATTTGGCTGGAGCCGACGTCAAAAAAGACGTAGTTAAGTAGCGGATACAGCGTAATCGTCGCAATCTGACGCATGACTAAGCCGCGGAATCCTTGCATTTCCGGATCGTTCGGATTCTGCTTGGCGTACTGCGACTGAGCGATATCGACATCGAGAACGGGACGTTGTCCCATGCGAATAACCACGTCGTATTCGTCGGGTTTGGACGCTGCATTCCGATCGCGAGTAATCTTCGGCTTAGTAATGCGCTGTGTGACCTTTTTCGAACCATACTGCGGATTCAATGCCTCGATTTCCAGGTCAATGGCAATGTTCGGATCCTTGCTTGCACCAAAAGCTTCATTGCCGAACACAAAGTCTGTGATCTTTTCCGTAAACGTAACGCTATCGCGCACAATACGCCCTGTTATCGGATTGCGAATGGTAATCGTCGCGGGGATATTCTCACCAGAGCACTCATCGAGGACCTGGACACGCACCTGCACGGCACGGAAAAACGTTGGCACAAATGCCATGAACAGGTCATAGCTTCCTTGGTAACCAGGCAAATCTGCCCGCGTAGAAGCAAAGTACATCACATCCCCAGACGCGGGCATCGAAAGGAAGCTTTCCTTACCCGGGGTATTGAGCGGTGGCGGCAGATGAACCGGCTTCGACCACGTGTCTTTTCCGTCGGCACCGACACCACTTTTCTTGACGAAGTAAAAATCCAGATCGCCGATATTTGGCTTGTGCCCATCAGAGGCGAAAAAGAGCGTGATGTTATCTGGGGCAATGAACGGCGACCAATCTGTTCCAGACGTGTTGATTGCTGTCAAATTCTGGGCAGCCTTCCACTGGTTTGTTTCTTCGTCGAAGTCAGTGTACCAGATGTCGATGTTACGGTCACCGTTGGGACCCGGACGATTCGACGCAAAATAGATGCGTGACTTGTCGCTGGTAATCGAAGGCTGGGAATCCCAGAATTCGGAATTCACCTGGCGTCCCAGATTCCGTGGTTTTCCCCAGCGATCCCCTTCGATGTCAACGATGTAGATATCGCAATCGCCGAACCCATCGGGACGATTACAGCCAGTAAACACCAGTGTTTGCCGGTCAGCAGCGATCGAGGCGACACCTTCGTTGTAGATCGTGTTGACGCTCTGCTCCAATCCATAAGTATGGATCGTATCGATGTTGAATGGCGGGAAAAAGTTCGTATCAAGATTTTCCAGCTTTTTCGCAGCCCAGAAGTCATGGGAGGGATCACCATCGGCATTGAGAGTGCTACCAGGACGGTTCGAGACGAAATAGAGCGTTTTGCCGTCGGCTGTCACTGTCGGTGCATAGTCGAGTACCTTTGTGTTGACGACCGGACCGAGATTGATAATGCGGATTTTTTTCACTACTTCCGGACTGGTCAAGTCAATACCGCCTTCCTCTTCATCGTCGGTTATGGTTGCTGCATATAGGTGTAGCTGCACCGACGAGCGCGCTGTCGTCACGACAGCTGAACCTGATATCCCTATGGAGGTAGCAAATGCAGCAATCGCCGTCAGACACAGCGTTATTACTGCTACAAGAAAAATCGCAGGTTGTCGCGTTTGCATAGTACGTTGTCACCGAAAAAATTCAACAAATAGAATCTACCAAAACGTTCTCTTCGATTCCATCGCTTGGGGTAACAAAAACTGCACTGCTCGCATCGCACCAACAGCATCGCTACCAGCGACCAACGCCTATCGAACAACCGCAATCGGATGGCGCCGAATCCCTGCCGGTGTGCGAACAGAAACCCAATAGAAACCATTCGGCAGATCAGCTGCCGAAAGCATTACCGAAATACCATCAGGTTTGATCGTGCGGCGGAGCAGTCCGCGCAGATCGTACAGCGCCACCTGTTCAATTGCAGCATCGCTACGAATGATGATCCCATCCGTTGTCGGATCATACCAGGCATCCGATGCAGAAGCGTTTTCCACCGGAACACTCGCTGTTGAAGCTATCGTAAATCGTCGCCACGGACTTATCACAAAGTCCGTCAATGCATACACGACTACATGCCAGTAGTAGGTATTCCCAGCCTTGAGAGTATCGGCAGGATTATTCCACACATACACCGTATCCTGTTCAGCGGTAGCATCGAAGACAAGTTCGTACGTGTCGGTATCGCTGACGACTTCTACCCAGTAAGAATCCACTTGGTCACCAACAGAAGACCACCGAAATCGTAGCGGACCAGCATTGAGCACGACAGTATCCACCGGTTCATAAAGCGTGGGCACCTGAAGCGGAAGCGCTACATTGAAGCGCATTGCAGCGGAAAAATCGCTCCAGCCAAGCATCGAATGCCGACCGCGCACACGCCAGTAGTATGCCTGTCGGTTCCGAAGCGACCGCAGAACATATGTCGTATCACGGAGCGTCGTATCGTTGACGATTAGGGATGCAAACGTCGAATCGCTCGAAACCTGCAGATGATAACGCTGTGCCTGGGGAATGCTACGCCAAATAAAATGAACTGTTGTATCGCGGACAACAGCTGCATAATCCGGCGTCAGCGGCAGCGGCACTGGTGCAACATCTTGTGTAAAGTCTACTTTGACGTTGGCACCCGACAGTGTTACCGCTTTCGAGGCAACGATCCCACCCCCTTGCGCAGTCAGCGTAATCGAACCGGTCAAGCCAGTCACCGGGATCGCATAGCCACCCGATGTCGAGGTAATCGCATAGTAGTTGCCACGCGAGGGCGTAATGGTCACCCCTGCCAAGCCTTCGCCAATATCATAAAACCCATTGCCATTTCGATCACGATAGACCACACCGACGATATAAGTATCACTACCTCGTCCGAAGTTCTGTGTCACAATGTACGGACCGACACGTGTCGAGGGATTATTATCCTGTACAACTCCAATCCCGATTTCGGTGTAGATGGTCTGCCCATCGAAATTCATGATATTGCGCCGGTGCCCAAGAGTCTGCTGATTGTCGGCGCCCCAGTCCACGTTGAACCCACAGTGTGCGTGCCACATGCTGTTAGCATATGCAAAAACGTTCTCGCCGTAAGCACTGGCAGTATAACCTGCTCGTTGGAGCCGTTGTCCCGGCGTACTCCCGTCTGAGCCGATGTGATCTTGGAAATCGTTCCGCTGCATGTCCTGGCTGTGACCCCGCGCTGCTTGGATCAATCGAGGGTGAAACGCCAGCGGCGGACGCGCTGGATAACTCTGGAATTGGGAGCGAACCTGGTTCCGATCAATGCTGAAATACTGGTAAGACTGCACAACATCGGGATCGGTCGTTGTTGCTAAACGGTCACCTTCGGCGGGAGGATTTGCACGTGCACGGTTGATGTATTCAAGCAAGAGCTGTTCTTCTGGCGTTGGATCGCCATGACTGTACAACTGCTGCGCCTGTGGCATCACTGCAATCGCTGCTGTGGTCCCGAAGGGAACCGCATACGGGGGATTCGATGCTGGTGCATGCTGTGCCCACGCACCGAAGGGGACAAAGAAACTTAACAATCCACTAATAATTGCTACGCGCATTGATCTATTGCTGTTCTCACAAACAATGACGGGCGTAAAATTACATCGAAAAAATTTGTTAGCAAAAAACTTTCTCGTCGGGCTGAACAAGGCACGCGGTAATTTGCAATTAGTTGG
Source organism: Chlorobiota bacterium (assembly GCA_026416585.1). Taxonomy (GTDB): domain Bacteria; phylum Bacteroidota; class Ignavibacteria; order Kapaibacteriales; family NICIL-2; genus NICIL-2. The sequence goes on from JAOAEV010000102.1 coordinate 11,213, forward strand.
TTTTCAACTTCCCAGAGATATTAATGAAACGTCTACGCTCCTGTCGCTTTCTCTGCGTGCTTGTTGCACTAATGCTGGGTGCACCTGCCATTGCGCAACCGCAGACTCAATCGCTTGTTGAGCGCCTGCGGACGCACGTTAAATTTCTGGCGTCACTACAACTGGAAGGCCGAGAACCAGCCACCGCAGGAAATGAACAAGCTGCAGCATACATCGCCGAGCAGCTCCGCGCTGCTGGTGTCGAAGCGCTAGGCACCCAATACCTTCAGTCCTTCCCCATTGCTTCGCGTGTTGTGCTGACCGGCACAAATGAGGTTCGCGTGCGAATGCTGCTGGAACGCCCCGGTATTCCGCGTGAATCTCTCAAACCCGTCACCATCAGCTGGAAGCCGTTGCAGGATTACGTCCCGCTCGGTATCAGCGACACCGGCACCATCACCGCCCCTGTGGTTTTCTGCGGTTTCGGTCAACAGCGCAGTAGTGGACTCGATGAGTTTGCCGGTGTTGACTTAAGCGGGAAAATTGCCCTTATCCTGACCGGCGCCCCCGACCACTACACCCCGCACGAGCCATTCCGAGTCAACTACAGCGAGCTTCGGCGTAAAGCCCTGCGGGCACGGCGAGCAGGTGCGCGGGCTGTCGTTTTTGTGCATCCCCAGGGCGACTCCAGCGAAGTGCTGATGCCCTTGCGGTACGACGG
>JAOAEV010000025.1 GCA_026416585.1 Chlorobiota bacterium
CGGGCATACATCATGCGGAGAGGGTGGGATTCGAACCCACGAGGCCCGTTGCCGGACCTAACGGTTTTCGAGACCGCCCGATTCAGCCACTCTCGCACCTCTCCATCGCGGCGCAAAAATACGAGTTGGGCTGCAGCATGCATCAGGGAAGGATTTCCCAGTGCAGCCGTTCACGCAGCGTTACCACCAGCCGATCATAGAGCTGCTGCTGTTTGATCGAGATCGCGAAGTTTTCTAACTCCTTATAATCGGTTTCAAGCGTTGGGGTATGCGGTTCGATCGTGCGTTTTTTCCAAATGATATGATAACCCTGCTTTGTTGGATTAGTCGTGTACGGTAGTGGTTGGGTAATGTCACCATTTGCCAGAGAATCAAGCATTTTTGCTAGGCTTGGCTCGAGGGAGGCAACAGCTAATTTGCCAAGCGCTCCGCCGAACCCGCGGGTGTCGTCCTCACCAGAATACTGTCGGGCTGCATCCTCGAAGGTGATGTGCCCACTGAGAATGCGTTGACGGAGCTGTTCCAATTCTGCTCGAACCCGGTCAAGTTCTGCTTGTCCCCGTGGAACGTTGATCAGAATGTGTCGCACATGGATCTGCTCGATTGTACGTTCAAGCATTTGGATAATGTGAAATCCAAATGGTGTTTCGATCGGCATCGAGATTTCGCCTATATGCAGTTTTTTGCACGCCGAGCAGAACTCCTGTACAAAATCGGTGCAATTACGCGTTCCCAAATCACCGCAATCAGCACGAGTGTATTGGTCGTCGGAGTACATGGAAGCAGCAGCGCAAAAATCCATTCCCTGCAAAAGTGAATCCCGTATCGCTTTGGCGCGCGTGAATGCCATCTGCTTCGCATCCTGAGTCGGTGTCGCGTACTGAACAATGTGATACAGCTCATACTGTTTTCCGATGACGGGAAGCGAATCACGATACTGATTGTAAAATTCTTCCACCTCTCGCGGTGTGACTTTGACCTCCCCGAGCTTCAACATACGGTAACGCTCGGTCAGCAGGCGCTTACGAATCTCTTCGCGCCCATCTCGGCGGATTTTCCACATCGGCATTTGGTAGACGTTCTCTAAACGCTCTTCGGAGCCCACTTGGCGTATCAGCTGCTGGAGCGTTTGCTCCAACTGAACGTTGACCTCCTCATCGCTGACAGTGATGCTATCTACTTGCGCCTGCACGTACATGAGACGATCGTTGATAAGCGCATCGAGCACTCTCCGTCGCAGCGCGGGATCATTGAGTGCGATTGATGGATTTTGCTGTGCCAACAAGAGCAACTGTGCATCCACTTCGCTTTTAAGTATCGGCTCGCCCGCAGCAACTGCTTCGATACGATCGAGTACCTGACCTTCCCGCAAACTCAATTGCTGCGCAAGGGCACCGACGATAACAGCAATCGCCACAAGCAGCGTGCGTATCATCGCCCGAACAGTTTATTGATCGTGGCTGTTTCATACCGAACAGGGAAACGCTTGCGGAGTGCACCCAACCATTGTTCGGTCAACTGGCGCTGTTTGATCTCTTGCACTGCAGATGCGATGTCGGGAATGGCTTCCTCAAAGGTTTTCTGTCGTGGCGGATAGACCGCGTTAACCCGTACAATGCTGTAACCATTTTCGAACTTGAGCGGACCGACGATCTCCCCTTCCGATGGATTCGACCTCGACACCAAGGATATCAACGGAGAGGATTTGAGGGTTGCTTTTCCCCAATGTCCCTTCTTTTCGCGAAATCCGGGCCGTTGAGTATATTCTTCGGCGAGACGATCGAACTCCTCTCGAGTGGTTGTCTGACGTGCTTTGCTGGCAAGCTCACGTGCTATGCTGTCGCTGAGAACATAAATTTCACTCACATCAAACGCATGTTCGGTGCGATAGCGTGACTGTGTCGAATCGTAGTAGGCTCGAGCCAGCACTGTATCGAATTTCAATTTCGACCACACTTCCTGATCTTCAACTTTGAACAAAAGAATCCCATCACGAAACTCGCGCACAAGACGTGCAAATTCTGGATACTGGGACTCCAATGTTACCGTTAGCTGCTCAACGATCAACGGATCGGTGATTTTGTTGATCGCTGTTGTTATTCCCTGACGGTTGAGGCTGTGTGGTTCGCGACGCTTCTTGAGCGAATCAATGAACGCACCGAGGGTCAATCCTCCGCGTGCGCCAAACGAGTAGAGCACCTCTGTTCGGAGCGGCTCGCCAATCGAAGCATCCCACGCACTGTCGCGTGTCGAGCGGGTTGGATTGACCAATCCCAAGAAAGATGCAAGCACATGTTCACGGAGTAACCAGCCTGCTTTCTTCTTTTCAGCATCGAGAAGTGCACGCTTGTCATCCTCGAAATTGTAGCGCCGGTACAGCCGCCGTACATTTTCGCGCTCTTCCTCGGGATTATATTGTTTGGTCGTATCACGACGCACGATATGAATGCCATAGATCGTCCGCGCAATACCAACTTGCCCATCGCGAAGGGAAAAGAGAACATCTTCAAACTGAGGCAGCAATCGGCGATTGTCGTTTTCAAAACCAAGGGAGCGGCAATAGAAGCCCCCGTTGCCAAGGAGTCCACCATTGGCAGACGTTGACTTATCACTTGAAAACTTGCGTGCAGCATCGGCGAATTGCTCTGCTGATGCACGTTGTAATGCTGTAACCAAGCTGTCTGCGCGTCGTTCCAGTGCAGCCGAATCAAGCTCTTCGGTCGGTGCAAGTAAGATGTGTCGAACCCGAACTAACTGGCGAGGGCGTTTTTCTAGAAGCTTTGCAATGATATACACAAAGCGCGTTCGGATGGGTGAAGGATAGACATGCCCAGGCTCGATTCCAAAGAGTGCATCTTCGAGCGGACGAACAACACCAGAAAGCGCAGTGATATAGGGCAACACTCCACCGTTTTGTGCTGTTTCTTTGTCATCGGAAGAATCTTTGGCAACCTGTTCGAATGATTCACCGCGTTGGACCAATTGTAAACACGTCTTCGCTTTTGCATACGCTGCTGTCGTATCGGCATTATCTCCCTGCGGAATTGAGATTACGATCACCGCCGGTTTGACTTCAAAGGCACGCCGCTGCAACGCGATCTCAACGTTCGGTTCAATGACGCGTTTTTCGTAAAGAAACGTTTCGGCGACCAACCGACGATTTGCTGTTACCTCGGATAAGATGCTGGAATCTTTGTCGTATCCACGGCTGATTGCATCGAGGACTTTCAGACGGTAGTTCGTAAAAAGTCGCAAAAATTCCAGGACACTATCCTTGGGCACCGACATCAATGAGCGATTCTTCCGATTTGCATTGCGCAAGTAGGTCATTTCAATATCGGCGTAGGTAACAACTTCCGGACCCACACGTGCCAGCACGGTTGTCGGCGAGGGCGAATGTTCTGAAGCTGATTTTGTCTGCGGTGATTTTCGCGATGGCTGCGCAGTGACCGAGCAAACAAGTATTGCCGACAGCGAAACAGCTACCCAGAGTAAACGCATAGACGAGAGGATGTACATTGTGGATACTTCACATAGCTTGCAAAATTAGACCTGTCGCGTTCCATTTAGTCGTCAGCTCCATGTGCCAACCACTGGGCAATACGAACGATATTGCCTGCGCCCATTGTAACGACGACATCCCCACTTCCGATTAGTTCCCCCACACACCGGCGCACATCCTCGAGACGAGGAGCATACAGCACGGGACGATGATTCCGTTGCAATGCCACAGCAATACATTGGCCGCTAATACCTTCGAGGGGTGCTTCCCGCGCTGCGTACACATCGGTTACAATCGCAATATCGGCTGCGGACAACTCGTCAGCGAATGCTTGCGCAAAATCTCGTGTCCGCGTGTACGTGTGCGGTTGGAATATCGCGATTAAACGCCGATCAGGATAGACTATGCGAGCTGTCTGGAGTGTTGCCCGTACTTCGGTCGGGTGATGCGCATAGTCATCAATCACAACCGCACCATTCCGCTGACCGAGTACCTGGAACCGGCGAATAACTCCGCAAAAGCTGGAGAGAGCATGTTGAATCGTTGAAAACGGAATGTCCAGCTCATATCCAACAGCTACTGCTGCCAATGCATTGGCGATGTTATGTTTACCAGGAATCCGCAGCTGGAGCGATCCGAGCATTTCTCCGTGCACGACGATATCGGCACTCGCGATGGTTCCCTGTTGCTGAAAATGCTCAGCCCGTACAGTACACCCTTCTGAAAATCCATAAGTGATTGTTCGATGTGGCAGTGCGGACGCAAGACGACGGCAAACTGGGTCATCACCGCTGAGGATCACTGTACCAAGCAACGAGACATTGTGCGCAAACTGTGTAAAAGCATCCTGTACGGCATCGAATGAACCGTAGATGTCCAAGTGCTCCGGTTCGATGTTAGTAATGACTGCGATCGTAGGGGTCAAATGGAGGAACGACCGATCGTACTCATCCGCCTCAACGACAAACCATTCTCCCCGACCGATACGTGCATTTGAACCACCGAAATCCGTCAGCCGCCCACCGACAATCACCGTTGGATCGAATCCTGCCTCGACGAGCACCAGACCGCACAATGATGTTGTGGTTGTTTTCCCGTGAGTGCCAGCAATTGCGAGCGACTTACCGAGTCGAGTCACATGAGCCAGCAGTTCTGAACGCCGAATCAATGGAATACCGCGACGCCGTGCCTCGAGTGTTTCAGGATTGGTATCGGGCGACACCGCGCTGGAGTACACCACAAGGTCGGCATCGCCAATATGTTCGGCTGCATGACCAATTGCAACGGGGATACCGTTGGCTCGTAGCGTTCGTGTATTCTCAGATTCAGTAGCATCGGAACCAGTCACCTCATAGCCACGGGAGCGGGTGAATTCTGCTAACCCGCTCATTCCGATACCACCGATACCAACAAAATGAATACGCCTCACTGGTAGAATCTCCTCACGATGTCCGACCGAAACGACGGTCGAGCTCCCGCAGTGGAAAATGAATCAGCACAGGTCTACCATGAGGACATACTTCAGGCGTCCGACAACGTAATAATTCTTCGACCAATTGTTGCATTTGAGCAAGTACGAGCCGTTCTCCGGCTTTGATTGCTGCCCGACACGCAAAAGAAGCTGCCAAGTTATCGCGCACCGATGCTGGACGGATCGTTTGGTATTCAGCAAACTGTTCGAGTATTTCGCGTAATGAATCTGCCTCGGTTCCAAGGCGAATCTCTACCGGCACTGCGCGGATTTCGACAGCATCACGATCAGAAAGCAATCGGCACTCGTACCCCAACTGCTGGAGTTCGGGTTCGAGCTCGTGGTAAATCGCACGTAACCGTGCATCAAGTGGCATCTCCACAGGGAACATCAGCCGCTGAGTACGGCTGCCAGTTGCGCGTTCAAATGCGTCGAGCGCGCGCTCGTAGAGAATTCGCTCATGTGCGATGTGTTGGTCAACGATCATGATGCCGTCATCGGTTTGCACGAGGATGTATTTGTCGTGTATTTGCCAAAGCCGAGACTGCATCGATGGTGTCGGGAGCGTCTGTTGGATTGCTGGCGGCATCGGTTCGAGCAGTTGTGACAGCGGCTGGCCACTCGGCTGCCACCGGGCACGCTCGGTGTGCATGCGTGGAGCACTTGGTAACGTCTTGTTTGGCTGGGGCGTCGGCGACGTACCGATGACCTCTCCGGTGATACGATTGACGATAAGTGGTTCGTTGCTTCCCTGGCTTTGCACGGTAACCAGTGGTGCTGTCACTTCCGCCTGGCGAATACGTAACTGTGGAATGAGGTCATGCGCTCGCATACTCTGCAGCACCGCTTCGAGTACTGCGTGGTACATCATACGTTCGTCTTCAAATTTGACCTCATGCTTTTGAGGGTGCACGTTGACATCAACCATCTCCGGATCGATCCAGAGGAACAGTACGTAGAACGGGTGCTCGGACTTTTCGAGCATATGTTCATACCCTTGATAGATCGCGTGCGAAAGTGCGCGATTGATGATAGGTCTATGATTGAGGAAAAGGTACTGTGATGCTTTTGTGGTTCGTGCGACACTCGGCAAACCGAGGTACCCCTCGATCCGAACCTGTTCATTGTGGGAGTCAACCGGTATAAGCTGCGAGGTAAATTCACCACCAAAGAGTGCTGCGATACGCTCGAGCAGTGACTGCTGTTCAAGTTGAAAGACTACGCCACTTCCATCGTGGAAGGTCCAACACCGATCGGGATAGCTCAAGCCATAGCGAAGCATCGTTTCACTGATGTACCGCAGTTCGGTAGCATCTGTACGGAGGAATTTGCGGCGTGCGGGAACATTGAAAAACAAATTGCGAACGATTACCTGTGTTCCCGATGGACACTCGGTAGGTTCGATCTGTCTCGATTTAAGGGGCTGACTGACCAAACGCCATCCGTAATCGTCGGTAGAGCGACGCGTTAGAATTTCAACATCTGCAACTGATGCAATGGCTGCCAATGCTTCACCACGAAATCCAAGTGATTGTAATCGCCGCAGGTCATCGAGTGTACGAATTTTCGACGTTGCATGTCGCACCAACGCCAACTCCAGATCGGCACGGCTCATTCCACAACCATCGTCGAGGACATGAATCAACGCCTTTCCCCCTTCACGAATCATTACCGAGATGCGCTGTGCCCCCGCATCGAGTGCATTTTCGACCAATTCTTTTACGACCGACTCAGGACGCTGGACAACCTCGCCTGCGGCAATTTGATTGGCAACGTGATCCGGAAGAATCGTGATGAGAGGTTGTTCCATTGGGTTGCTGTTCAGATGCGTAGCTTTGAATGTAGGCTTTGACCACAGCGAAAATACACCGAACTTCGCGTCATGCTGGATGTTCTCGTCGATCAGATTCTTCTCCATCGCGGCTTCTACGACGAAAGCGGAAGTCCACGCCTGACAACTGGAACCATTGTTTTCGGTGTACTGCTTCGTTCACTGCTAACCGTGATCGCTGGCTTTGCCATCTGGCATTATGCCGGTGTGGAGATTTCTGTCCCTGTTTCGCTTGCACTGTTGTGGGGATATGTCGTTTATCCTGCTTACCGGCAATACGTCGTCTATAACGAACACACAGAACACGTACACGAGGAGCTCCTCTGTAGCCGCTGTCGGCACTTCAACGCAAGCGGTCAGCATTGTCTGCTGTTTGACGAGCACGTCCGTCCCGACTACATACCATGTGATGGTCTCGATTGGGATCCACTATAACGATTCGACGGCAACTAATCGAAAGTGCCCTTGTTCTGTGATGACAAACGAGAAACGCTTTCGCACTGAGTTTGTGTAATACCATGTCTCTGTGCCGCCTCGATCGGGGTCCAAATCGCTTTCGATGCGAGTCGGTTCGCCGAAGAGAATAAAGACCTTTCCGCGTTCGGTGAGTGCACCATCAGGTTCGTAGGCAGTTGCAAACTTGGTACGTGCAACGTATGCGCGGCGAAAGTACTCGACCATTGCTTCATTGTAGAGGGTTGCTGGCGTCGGGTCATGCTGTTTCCACCACTCGATCACTGCAGCAGTCCGAATCGAATCGGGCATTTCGAGTAATTGGCGGTATTCATCGTCACTCAAGACGTAGTACATAACATCGACCGCAGAACGGCTTGCAAGGAGATAGGGCGGTGGCGAGAACCATCGAAGCATGAACGTACCACGTATGGTATCCTGTGTAGAGGGTCGCACAACGAGCAATCGGTATGTTCCTGGTACCGCACGCCGAACGTCAAGTCGGAATCGAAGTGTTCGGTAGCGGACACTCTGTGCAAGATCTACGCAGAATGCCCTTTGCGTTTGACCAGACATCAACGGCTGCGGAAGCGAAAGGAGCGGTTGCTGTCGGATAGTAACGGGAATGTTCACCACCGTATCGGTACCCCGAAACAGCGGGTATTCCTGCCCAACCAGTTGGCACTCAATCTGCAGCTTATCGCGACCAGTCCACGAACGTGGTAAAACGAGCAGCGCCTCGCTCTCCAGCGTTCCGAATGGTATCACCCCCCCCCACGGCTGAGCACAGATAGCGGTATCAGCAGATGCTTGTGAGGAGACAAACGTCAGCGAGGCATTAGCAATGCTTTGTGCATCAGCACTCAGTACGATAGGTGCTTTCCAGAACATCCGCTGACGCTGTTGTTGTACGACATCAACGCTCATCGTATAGCGCCCGTGTGCAAGCACAACAATCGCTGTATTCCATGCAGGAACAGCTTCAAAGGCCCCGGCAGGCTGTACTCGACGAATACTATCACGAAAAACTCTGGCAAAGCGGACGACGCCGAGCGTGTCTTGCAATTCGACCGTCACTGTGTATTCAGCAACAAAGCCAGACGATCCATTACTACTGCGCATAAATAGCAAGTCGCTCGCTTCGAGCCGATATCCAATAACACACATCGATGAGTCGTTGGACTCCATCGGGTATGCATGGAAAACCCCAACCAGGTTGGATACAGTTGGGTAGCCGCTACGAGATCGCCGCTCGGACATCTGTGCACCGAGTGTAGCAACCACTAATAGCAACAACAAAACCTGGCGGATCATTGAATATCCTCGAGAAAATCTCGCAGTATGATTGCGGCAGCGATTTCATCGGTACGACCGCGACGCCTACGTTCCTGACGGCGTACGCCGATTTCGACCATTGTTGCAACGGCGCGTCGAGACGTAAATGATTCGTCCACTAAAATCACTGGCAGTCCACTGTAGTCTTCGAGATGACTGGCGAAATTGTTTATCTCATACACCAGCGGCGAAACCGTTCCATCTTCTCGCAATGGCACACCCACCAAACAGAACCCCACACGCTCCGCATCAAGTGCAGCAAGAATTTGCGACCATAGCGTTGGCGACTGCCGTTGAAACGTTCCTTTGGGCGTGATTGTCACGTGAAACTCATCGCAGACCGCCCAACCGATCCGTTTACGCCCATAGTCAAATGCGGCACCGCGGCGACCCTCGGTGATAGATTTAAGTGTACGCGGGTTGACGCTAGTGTCGTACATGGAGCCTCCGAGGTAAATAAAAAATGACAGTCGTACCATGACCGGGAACCGATTCGACCTCGATTCGACCGCCGTGCAACTCGACCATCTGACGCATAATCATCGAGCCAAAGCCATGACCGAGACGATTTGTTGTAAACAGCGGCTGCATGAACCTGGCAAGAGTCTCCTGATCCATGCCCCGACCGTTGTCGCGCACACAAATACGAATCGCCTCGCCGAATAAGTCAGCCCACAGTTCAATGCTTCCGCCTTCATTATCAAATGCCCGTATAGCATTCGTCAGTGCATTGTGCAGGGCACGTACAAAACGGCGTCGATCGAGTTCGATAACCAATGGCGTAGGACGAACAAGGAACGAAATCTGTGCTTGTGCACCTGCCGAGACTTCGGCAACAGCTTCATGAAATAATCCTTCCAGTGCACATGGCTCCCAATTCATCCGGTCGTCCCGGACAATGACGAGAAAATCTCGAAAACGCTCCAGAAGCAAGGTTGTCAGTTGCACGATACGTTGCCGCTGGTGCTCCTGAGCAGGCAGCAGATAGCCAGCGAGTTGCTCAGCGTTCATCCGCACAGTAGTTAAACTCGTTTGCAAATCATGGGCAATTTGCGCCCAATTGAGTAGCTGCCAGTGCTGATACTGCGGCGTCACATCAAGGATAGACACCAACACACCCTCGAAGCGATTGAATGTACCGTACAATGGCTCAGTACTGACCAAGAAGTGACGCTCTACATCACCAGTTTTAACCGACAACTCCTGCACAAGTGGTCGTTGGTGAGAAATTGTCTGTTCAAGGACGGTATGGACCGCGCCCCAGCATTGATCGTGTAGATAAGTGTCAACCTGCAGCTTGAGAGGTGCACTCCGCGGAATACCAAACAACTCGCGTGCTGCAGTGTTCAACCGCAAAAGACGTTTGCGACGATCAACAAGGAGCAATGCACCCCCTCCACCACGATCGAGCAATGCGCCCACCAGTCGGCGATAGCGTCCGATGCGACGTATGATGAAGAGCACAATAAGACCTACAATGCTTGCAATCGCAATCCGGACAACGTTCGAGATGTTCTGATCGAACCACCATAGTGGATTCCGCGCCAAGCGCAGACGTACTGCAGCATCGGGACCAACAACAACGACGTCCTCGCCATCGCGCACTACGGCACCGATCTCGTTGGGCAGTGAACGGAGAGCATAGCGATATTCTGCTAGGACACCACCGGTTGTTGCGACTATGATGCCGCTGCGGAAAAATGCCAGTACCGTGTCGCCGATAGTCGCGACCGCTTGTGGCTCATAATACGCCAGCGGTAATGTTACCGTACATTCGATGATCGCATCGCCTCGCGGACTGCGTTTATACCATTCGAGCGCATACCCTGGACCAGAACGAACAAGTATACAGATTCTCTCGGCTGTTGCTGCCGAAAACTCACTGCGCCCAACAACAAACGTCGAGAACAGTTTACGTCCTGTCACAACGTTAGTCCCTTCCCAAAGCATCAAATGCTCGGCGAGACGATCAAGGATTACCAACACTGTATCATCAAGCACGCTGCGCGCACTGCTGCGGAATGTGCCCACATTGACACGGCATGTTGAGCTGTCCTCGATGACGTACAATTCACCACCGCCCAACCATACGACTTTTGATCCATCCATCGACGGCAGAAAACGACCGCTGTGCCGCGTTGCAATGAGCAAACGCACTGCATGCTGCTTATGCAGATACATCGCAATACGCACGCTGTCTCCATCTCGATAGGCAAACGCATACCCCTGCTCGATCGGCATCATGTCAATAAGTGAATCGCCAATAGTTACATGGAGGATATGCTTGCCCTGATGTCGTTCAATAATCGCATTTTTCCCCCGCTGAAAACCAACTACTGAACCATTGCTGGTAATAACCGGCCACACCAAACCACCTGTTGCTGCTGTATCGAGCACCGCCAACCGAAATGGATAAGCACCGTCACGCTGCTCTCCACACCCGGACGCAAGCATGCACGCGATCGTAACGACAAGCAGGTTCATCCCTGCTCCTGGATGAGACAGACGCAATATGCAGCGATCCCCTCCCTACGTCCAATGAAGCCGCACATTTCGCTTGTCGTTGCTTTGACGGAAACAGCATCGTCGGTAATACTGCACAGCTCTGCAACGTAGTGTCGAATCGCTGCCTTGTATGGCGTGACCTTCGGCACTTCCAGAACAACAGTCACATCTATATTGACAATGTGATAACCACGTTCGCGCAAAAGCGACAGAACATGCTCAAGCAGTTGTGTACTTGCAGCACCTTTCCATTTCGGTTCAGTGTCTGGAAAGTGCTCGCCGATATCACCAAGACCTGCAGCACCGAGCAGTGCGTCGCAGAGTGCATGAAGAATGACATCGCCATCACTATGCGCTTTGACTCCGAACGGTGCTGGCACGCGCACACCACCAAGCATCAGATGGTCACCCACATCAAAACGATGGATATCAAGTCCAAAACCAATGCGCATTTGTTACCGAGAAAGTTTGAACACTGCTAATTTGCACAATATGGATGAACACGTGCTGACAGTCACGCTGCTGACACAAGCAATTCGTCAAACCCTCGAAGGCGAATTCGCGCTTGTCCATGTTATCGGCGAGATATCCAATTACAAACGCCACCAGTCCGGCCACCGCTATTTTACGCTCAAAGACGAAGGAGCGCAGATCCGTTGCGTCCTGTGGCGAGGACGGCCTGTACCTGTTGAACTATCCGACGGCATGCAGGTCAAAGTCCGCGGCAGACTATCAGTCTATCCGTTGCAAGGCAATTACCAAATTGACTGCTTCTCGGTGCTCCCCGCTGGTATCGGTGATCTCTACGCAGCATTCGAACAGCTCAAACGTGAACTTGCCGCTGCAGGATACTTCGATCAACAGCGCAAGCGATCCTTGCCCCGCCTACCGCGAACAATCGGTATTGCAACGTCCCCAACGGGAGCAGCTCTTCGCGATATGATCACAACACTGGAGCGCCGTAACCCTTCTGTGACCGTTGTATTTCGCCCGACTCTCGTACAAGGTATAGAAGCAGCCGAAGATGTTGCTCACGCTATCGCAGAGCTCAACACCTATGGATGCGATGTTATCATCGTTGGGCGTGGCGGTGGCTCGCTCGAAGACCTATGGGCATTCAACACTCGCACCGTTGCAGATGCAATTTTCCACTCGCAGGTGCCAATCGTTTCTGCAGTCGGACACGAAACCGACGTCACAATCGCAGATTTTGTCGCAGACGTCCGTGCAGCAACACCAACAGCCGCGGCTGAATTGTGCACTCCAATTCGACGAGAAGATCTTCTCTACTGGCTCGACGAATGGAGCGAACGCACCAGCTCTGCTTTGCTTGCACATCTTGCAGACATCGAGCGTGGTGCAAAAGAATTTACGTCACCGGTGACCGTTCAGCTCCTTCTTCAACGAACTGACCATGCTGTATTTCGCACAGACCGTTTTATTGACTCCATTACCAGTGCTATCATGCACACATGGGCGCGATACTGCCAGCAACTCGACCACGCTGAACATGCACTATCATTGATGCATCCACTGCAACCGCTTGAACGTGGTTTCGCACTTGTTGAACGTGACGGTGTATTCCTGACCGCAAGTGACCGTCTTCGTGCTGGTGATCGTATTCGCTTGCACCGGCGAGCAGACCTCTCAGCAGCCCTCGTAACGGAAACAACTGAGCAAACTCAACTACCGGAGACCGATGATGGCAAAGCAGAAACAAACCATTGATCAGCAATTGCAGCGTTTGGATCAAATCCGACAGAGCCTTGAAAATGCGGATCGCCCTATCGAGGAACTTGTGCAGATCTACGCTGAAGGTATCGAGCTTGCACGAAACATTCGTGAACAATTACACGCCCTTCGCCTGCGAATCATTACCCTTAGCCAGCAACATGAGTCTGAAGCTAACAGCACAGGTGATGATTAGTGCTCCCGTTTCATTTGGCGCGTCATCAATTCCGTAATCGCCTGACGCGGATCTTTACCTTCGAAGAGGATTCGGTAAACTTGCTCGACAATCGGCATCTCGACGCCGTAGTCCCCGGCCAATTCAAGTGCCGACACCGTTGTCGCAATGCCTTCGGCAACCATTTTCATTGAAGCAACGATCGAATCGAGCGACTCACCGCGTCCAATACGTTCGCCGACAAGCCGATTCCGAGAGTGACGCGACGTGCACGTTACAAAGAGATCACCCAGCCCACTCAGTCCACTAAATGTCAGTGGATTAGCACCCAGCTCGACACCCAACCGAGTTATTTCTGCTAGACCGCGCGTGACGAGTGCTGCTTTGGTATTGTCGCCCATTTGAAGACCGTCAACAATACCAGCAGCGATAGCGATGACGTTCTTAAGCGCTCCACCAAGTTCAACGCCCACGACATCGAGCGACCGGTAAATACGAAACGTCGGCGTGCTTAACGATCGTTGAACAATCTCCGCTGCGCTCTCACTGGTGGAAGCCGCAACAACTGTTGTCGGTACGCAGCGAGCTACTTCTTCGGCATGACTTGGTCCACTGAGCACGACGTACTCGTCACTTGCTGTCCCCGCTACAGCACGAAGGAGCTGAGAGATACGAAGGTGTGTACCACGCTCGATTCCTTTGGCAGCGTTGACGATAAGTTTACCGCGGAGCGGTACATCATACGTTGTCAACACCGATCGCAGATATTGAGTAGGCACAGCAAGAATTACTACATCAGCACGTTCGATTGTCTGCGGCACAACTGATGTTTCGACTCTATCGGGGATAGATATACCTGGCAGGTAAAGCGTGTTTTCTCGACGGGTTGTAATCTCTTCTGCCACGGTAGCATCACGCGTCCAGAGGACTACGCGATGGCTGTTACTCGCAGCGACACATGCAAGTGCAGTTCCCCAACCACCGGCACCGACGATCGCGATATTCATGGCATCCTGCTGCTGTTCATCATTTGCTCTTTAGTGCACAGCGGAGCCGGATGAGCCACAGCTTCTCGAAACGACTTTCCTTCCCTGACAATAACCGCGCGATGTTACTCCGGTGTGCATAGATGACAAGCGCAGAAACTGCTATTGCGAACCAAATGAGAACATCGTAACCGTTAATGTCAACACCACAGATGTTGTGGCGGACAAGCATCGCGCTGGGGAAAACAATCGCTGCTGAAATCGAACCGAGTGAGATGTATCCGCTAAGAGCTACAGCCAAGAGAAACACACCAATGGCAATTGCAACCTCGACCGGTGCAATTCCAACAAGCATACCTGCTGCGGTATTGACCCCTTTCCCTCCACGGAATCCAACGAACACGCTGAAGATGTGACCGATCACGGCAAAAGTCCCCGCAATCAAGCGCACAACAGTGATGTCCTCAAATGGTGTGTAGTTGGTAAATGGTAACACCTGACCGACCATCATATGCGCCACAACCGTGACCGCCAGCACGCCTTTGAGCACATCAACGATTTGCACAACCACCCCCCATTTCCATCCAAGCACACGAAATGCGTTGGTACTTCCCATGTTACCGCTGCCGCGCGCGCGGATGTCGAATCCAAAAAAGAGGCGGCTGACAATTACTGCTGTTGGGAATGAGCCAACCAGATAGCTGATTAGCGCAACAACGATCAACCGTAGTGGTGGATCGAATACCATCGAGAATCGTGTGCGTAAGTGTTAATAATAAACAAAATTACCATGCTATCGACGGATATACACCGAATCGAGTGCACCATTCGTCTTGTGTGTGGTTTGTTGTTCATACTAAACCGTCTAATCATGAACGATTCGATTATTGCTACTCGACGCCGGTTAGAAGATATCGAGCGAGAGCTGGAGCAACTTCGGGCAGAATATCAGTCCCTTCGTCACCGGTGGGAGGAAGAAAAATCTCTCATCAGTCGGATTCGCAGTATCAAGGAAAGCACCGAACAAACAAAGCTCGAAGCAGCAGAAGCCGAACGCATCGGGGACTACGGTCGTGTCGCCGAATTGCGGTATGGTGTACTCATGCAATTGGAGAAGGAGCTCGAACAGCTCAACAATCAATTGGCGGAACTACAACGGAGCGGTGCAATGCTGAAAGAAGAGGTCGGAGCCGAAGACATCGCGGAAATCGTTGCCAAATGGACAGGAATTCCCGTTCAGCGTATGCTTGAATCGGAACGGACCAAGCTCCTGAAAATGGAAGAACGTTTACACCAGCGCATCGTCGATCAGGACGAAGCAATCGCAACGGTTTCCAATGCTATCCGCCGTTCTCGTGCCGGTCTGGCTGATCCCAATCGCCCCATCGGCTCGTTCATCTTTCTGGGAACGACCGGAGTCGGGAAAACAGAAATGGCGAAGGCGCTGGCGGAATTTTTATTTGACGACGAGAATGCAATTGTCCGGATCGACATGAGCGAGTACATGGAAAAACACTCTGTCTCACGCCTTATTGGTGCACCCCCAGGTTATGTTGGCTACGAAGAAGGCGGGCAACTGACCGAAGCCGTCCGGCGGCGGCCATATTCGGTTGTTCTCTTCGATGAAATCGAAAAGGCTCACAATGACGTGTTCAACGTCCTCTTACAAGTTCTCGACGACGGACGCCTCACCGATAACAAGGGACGCACGGTCAACTTTCGCAACACCATCATCATCATGACATCAAATCTTGGGACGGAGGTCTTGCTCGAACGTCTCCACGAAGTCACCGAAGAAAACCGCGATGAGATCATGCGGGATGCACGCGTGCGTATCGCGGAAATTCTACGACAGCGTTTTCGCCCAGAATTCCTCAACCGTATTGATGAGATCATTATCTTCAAGCCCCTAACGCGCAGCGAAATCCGACAGATTGTTCTTCTGCAAATACGCTCTCTCCAGCAGCGGCTTCAGCAAAACGGCATCGTCTTTGAAATCACCAACGAGGTGGCTGATTGGCTCGGTACGATCGGGTTCGACCCGCAATTCGGTGCACGTCCTCTCAAGCGCGCAATTCAGCGTCACATCGCCGATGCGTTGTCCTTGAAAATACTTGCTGGAGAATTTGTTGCTGGTGATCGGGTCATTGCACGGCTCGATGAGCGAGGGCTTCCGGCATTCTACAAAGAGAACACCATCGCATCGTAACGAGCATTCTTGGCGGTTCCATGGCGATACATGCGCCACGGTGTCGGGTCAACAACGAAATCGAATCGGCGATACCGATCAGTGCCGTGCAACTCGAGTTTGAGATGAGCGACAAGACCAATCATCGCAGCATTGTCGAGGACATATTCCCGATCGGGCACAATGACAGATGCGCCGATCTGTGTTGCAGCTGCACGCATACGTTCCTGCAATCGCGCGTTGGCAGCCACGCCGCCAGCAATGACAATTGCTTCGACATCGTATTCAGTTGCAGCGCGAATCGTCTTTCTGACCAACACATCCACAATTGCCTCTTGCACAGATGCTGCAAGGTCGGCGCGTTGACGTTCATTTTCGATCGGGTGTTCAGCCAGATAGCGGCGGACAGCGGTTTTGAGTCCGCTGAAGCTAAATTCATAGCCTTCACGATCCAGCAGCGGTCGTGGGAATCGCACTGTAGGTATTCCTTGGCGTGCAAGACATTCAATTGCAGGTCCGCCGGGATATGCTAAGCCTAGTAGCGTGGCTGTTTTGTCGAATGCTTCTCCTGCAGCATCATCACGTGTTGAGCCAAGGACGCGGTAGCGCTCGGTCGTTTCGAGCACACACAGCAACGTATGCCCACCACTGGCGACCAGCACAATCGCTGGAAGCGGTAGGTTCGGCACCGCAAGGAATCCGGAGAGCAAATGTCCTTCCAAGTGATGCACTGGTACGCAGGGGAGACGATAACGCAGTGCAAAGCCTTTGGCAAAATTGGCGCCGACAAGAAGCGATCCACCTAATCCTGGCTGAGTTGTGCAGGCGACCGCGTCGAGTCGGTCACATGTTGCGGCAGCATCGTCCAGTGCTATACGCACGACCGACCAAATCTGCTCCACATGGGCACGGGAAGCAAGTTCCGGTACAATACCGCCCCACTGCTGATGAACAAACTGGGATGCGATGATATTGCTCTCGACACGGCGATCGGCAACGACCGCAGCCGCCGTTTCATCACACGATGTTTCGATCGCCAGGATACGATAACCCATGCTCTACCACGAGTGACGCACAGTGTAGCGGAACGTCGCACTACTTCCAGCAGGGATTACGACCCTGAATTCAGCACGCGACGATGAGCGCTTCTCGAATGGAATCGTGCTTTCGGTGATTGTCCATGCACCTGCAAACGATTCGACAATACTCACTGTGCGTGAGCTTGTCGAGCTGTTTCGTATCGTGTACTCGACGGTATAATCTGCGGCTCGATCAGTCAGGCGTTTGTAGTTTATCTCGCGACGCACAGCTCGCATGTCGGACACGTCGCCTATCGAGAGCGCAACCTTCTCGCCAGCAGGTGTATGTGAAATGTCGTCTTCTCCAAGAAGTTGAAGCGTCCCACGACTGTCACGGCGCCATACTCGCACAGTTCCTGCCGGAAGTGGCTCGGAGTCCGGTAGTGCAGCAGTAAACTCAACGACGTTTTCGACCGGAAGCATGACGCTGTCGTTTTCGCGCACGTGATATGCAGGATACCAACGTCCACGAACCATGTATCGCCGTACATACGGCAGCGTGATAGCCTGACGGAGCATCAGCGTTGTCGTCGAATTCGGTGTGATGGTTGCGCCACCGGGAACTGTGTAGAGGTGATACGCATCGAGCCGTTCTTGCTCTGGAGCCGGCTCAGCATCGCTCGATGCCATTGCACGAGTGGTCAATGCATACTCTGCACTCGAACGCATGTATTTTCTACGAATGTTGACCGAACCCGCGACCACTTGCAACTGATTGCAACGGAATGTCGAACGTGTTGCGTTAAGAACATGCAACCGTCCATCGAGCTGAAACTGGCGATCGTCGAGAAGTACCGCAGAGTACGACGCCTCCCACTGAAGACCATCGCACTGATAAACAACATCGAATGTAGCTGGTGTTGTAGTACTGCTTCGAACCGTCGCCGACAGCGTCGGCGAGAGCGTCAATGTAGGCGCTGGGGTAGGTAGCATTAGCTCACCGCACGGTGAGACGAGAAGTTCCCCGCTCCGCGTTCGGAGAATTGCCCCAACGTAGCATGGATCGTTTCCACCCACCATCGTCGTTGGTGGAACGAGCAACTCCCCTTCAACGATACCGCTGCGCTGGCGAAGTACGATCGTGCGCCCGACGTAGGTTTGCAATACATCGTTAGCGGTAGCTGTCGGCTGCTGCAGAGTCAGGGAGTTCACCGTCACACCAACTGTGTTCGATCGAAGCATCAGCGTTGTCGGCGAGAGCATATCGGTTAACCGTTCGAGGCGAAGTTGCGTTTCCCCTTTCCCAACCGATGTTTCGAACGTATGCCGAACGATAGCTGCATTAGCGTAGAGTGTCATTGTTGTTCGCATGGCGGAATCAACTGAAAGCACCTGCGCTAATGCTACAGACGGCAGAACCCCCGCCAGGAGTCCATTACGCAACAGGCTGCGAATCCGGATGAACGTCTTCATAGTGTGGCACCTGTTTGACAGTACGGTATCCGATAAACCCTTTGTCGCGGCGTTGCATCGTTACGATTGCAGCGGCATAAATTTCTTTCCACGTCAAGCCGAACTTCTCCATGAGCTCTTCTGGCTCACCGCTTCCACCGAAGCTATCTTTGACACCAACGAATTCGATGGGAACAGGAAAGTTTTTTGCGACCACTTCAGCTACAGCGCCTCCCAATCCTGCGTGGACTTGGTGTTCTTCTGCTGTGACAATCGCACCACACTCGCGAGCAGCATCAACGATTGTTTGGACATCGAAGGGTTTGATAGTCGAGACATTGATTACCCGCGCTTGAATACCGCGTACTGCTAAGCGTTCTGCTGCCTGGAGCGCTTCCCATACCATCGCACCGCATGCAACGAGTGCGACATCGTTGCCATCCCGAAAGACCTGAGCTTTACCGATTTCGAACGGTGTCTCATCACGGGTAAAGAACGGAACCGCTGCACGCCCGAACCGGATGTATGCTGGACCAATCATCTCGCCGATCGCAATCGTTGCTTTTTTAGCCTCCAAGTAATCACAAGGCACAACGAGCGTCATATTCGGCAACGTGCGAAGGTAGGCAATCTCCTCAAGCACCTGATGAGTCGCACCATCAGGACCAACACTAATACCAGCGTGCCCTCCTCCAATTTTGACATTGGCTTCGTTGTAGCATACACTGATGCGGAGCTGGTCGGCATTCCGCAATGCACAAAATGCACCATACGACGCAAAGAATGGAATTTTCCCGCTCAACGCCAGCCCAGCGGCAATTGTTGTCGCGTTCTGCTCAGCGACACCGATGGAAAAGAATCGGTCCGGGAATCGTTCTTTGAAGAGCGAGGTCATCACAGAGCCAGTGATATCTCCACCGAGGACCACCACATTGTCGTAGCGTTCACCTAAGACAACAAGACCTTCACCGAAGCCTTGGCGCGTTGGTTTCGAACCGCGAAGCTCAAATGGAATGCTCATTGATCGTCAAGATAGAGTGTGATTACACAGCGGCTGGTTCAGAAATTTCCTCGCCAAGTTCCGCAAGAGCAATCCGTGCTTGCTCCCAGGTTGGGGGCTTACCATGCCACTCGTAGCGATCTTCCATGAAGGAAACACCCTTGCCCATTAGCGTCTTGGCAATGATAGCCGTCGGCTTGCCGCACTGCTTTTCGCTGTTTGCAATAAAGCGATCGAATGCGGCACAAAGTTCCGCATAGTCATGACCGTTGACAGTAACAACATCGAAGCCAAATGCGCGGCACTTGTCTTCGAGCGGGTAAATGTTCATTACATCATGAACACGACCATCAATCTGGCAATCGTTGTTATCGATAATCCAGCAGAAGTTGTCCAACCGAAAATTGGATGCTGCCATTGCAGCTTCCCAGACACTACCTTCCTGCAGTTCACCGTCCCCGGTAAGAGTGAATACTCGATAGCCATTGCTGTCGAGGAGCTTATCAGCCATTGCCATCCCGACAGCGATCGAAATGCCCTGACCAAGAGAGCCTGTCGATGTTTCGACACCCGGCAATCCCATATCACGTCCTGGATGCCCTTGCAAACGCGAGTTGTACTTGCGCAATGTACGCAGCTCTTCTTTCGGGAATGCACCGGTATTTGCTAGTGTTGCGTAAAGAACCGGACACATATGTCCAGCGCTTAGGACAAAACGATCCCGTGGGGTCCACCAATTCTGCGGAGTGTAGCGCATGTATCCCCCGAAATAGAGCACCGCAAAAATGTCGGCCGAGCCAAGTGGACCACCACTATGCCCCGAACCAGCAAGCACGAGCGACTTGATGATGTCCCGACGAATCATGCGAGCTATTTCGGCGAATTCTTGCGGCTGGCGATGACGGTTTTCATATGCAACCGGCTCAAATACGACCGGGAATATTGCACTCATCAGCACTTTGACAAAAACTGTACACGCGCGCAAAAATAGGCAGTTCGCAGTACGGAAAGACTCACCCTGCATTCTTCACCAATCTAAGTTCTTGAACTGAGGGTATCTACAAACCACTACTGTAATCACTGTGGGTTATTGCAAAAAAAATGTGTATTTTTCGGTCGCAACATGATTACTTAACAGCTCGACAACGTGGAGGAGGAATAATGATTCGCATAGCGCCATTGCGCATAGCAATTGTATTGCTGTGCTTATTGACCGTTGAGTCAAGCACACAGATTCTACGGCAGCCACGATTTGCTGGCAGAGTTCCAACAGCAGCAGAGCTGCTCAACAACGGCTCTCAAGGTCGAGAATTTGTGTTCTGCTTTCCGCTCAACGATAGCCCTATTCAGCCGATAACAGCGCGTGAAATTTATGTCACATCCTCTCGAAATACTCGCTTTAAGTATGAAATCCCAGGGTTAGGGTTTCAGAAAGTTTTCACTGTTCAAGCGATGCGCGTCACGGTGTTGACGCTCCGCGACGTTCCGATGCCAGAGGCAGAAGACAGCGAAACGCCACTTGATATGGCAGCACGTATTACTGCCGATGATCCGGTATCGGTCTATGTGTACAATGGCAAGTCTGTTAGCTCCGATGGTTACCTGGCTATCCCCGTTCAATCATGGGGCAAGGAGTATATTCATCTTGGCTGGCCCGATTTCCGCGAATTCCGTAATTGGAAAGGAGGCTTTGCAATCGTTGCTGCTTACCCTGACACTCGTGTAACGTTCCAACTTCGTAAGCCGAACATCGGTGACTACGGCGTTACATCTGCTCGAACAGAAAAAGGACGGCGGTATGGAGCAGTCTGGACAGTCACACTGCAACCGGGCCAGTGCTACTTAGTCCAAGGCGACGGTACCACTCGAGGCGAATTTGACCTCTCGGGAAGTATCGTACAAGCAACCAAACCCATTGGCTTTATCAGTTATCACCAACGGACTATGGTTCCATGCTTCGACATCTTCAATGGCCGCGACCACATGATCGAGATGATTCCGCCGACGTCCATGTGGGGTCGGAACTACGTCAGTGTCGAATACGAACGCGAAGGCTATGGGGACTTTTTCCGAGTCGTCGCGCTGCAAGATGGGACAAACATCGTTTGCACGTCCTACGACTTCAAAACCAAGCAAAAACTCGAAGAGGTAATCATGGCGGGTCTCCGGCGTGGCGAAACACGCTCGGTGCCAGATGCTGGCTTAGTGGTTACCGGACCCAAACAAGCAACAGGGATTCGCGGAATGTCGGTGTGGCGAAGCAACAAGCCATTCTTTTTGATGCAGTACTCAGCGTCGGCTGAGTGGGACAACGCAAGCTTGTTCGATCCCTTCATGATTTACATCGTTCCCGTCGAACAGTACACAAAGTCAACAATCTTCCAGTCACCATCCAACCCTGCTTATAGCCGGCACCGATTCAACTTGCTCGTCTCAGCAAACATCAACGACCCCGAACAAAACGATATCCGCTCGATCAAACTCGACGGACGCCCTATCACAACGCTTGCGCCAGATATTCTCGGCAATCGTATTCCGGGTACCAACATTCACTACGCTCGATTGTTTGTGACTAACGGACCACACCTAATTGAAGGCGATGCACCGTTCGGCGCATACATTTACGGTTGGGGTAGCTTCGACTCTTACGGATGGCCCGCTGCAACGGCATATCGTAAGCTCGACGAATTTGACTCGATACCGCCACCATTGAGCCGCAGCAGTGAATGCGGTGATTACCTCTATACAGCAACCGAAACCGGGCAAGACTTTCGGATCAACGATACGCTCAATCACATCGGCACAGGTATCAATGCAATTGATTTTGTCGAAGGGAAGTCATCGTTCAACTATGCGATCGAGATACTCGAAGCCGATGGCAATCCAGTGGTAAATAATCTCCTGCCCCATGACCAGAAAAACAGTATCGTCAAATTCCGGCTCCGGGTCCTCAATAAGACCCAAGATGCACAAGCGTATTTCTACGTCGCAGACAGAGCGCTGAATTTCAGCTACGACAGCGTGTTTTGGACGGCACCTAAAATCGCCATTTCGCCCAACCCCATCGATGCCGGAAGCGTGCGGGTCGGTCGCAGCAGAGAGGTTATTGCAACAATCACCAACAACGCTGACTCGACATTTCTGATCACCGATCTGCGAATGAAGAACGGGGTAGTTTTTCAGATTATCGAGCCATCGGTTCCTACTGGAGGACTCGCACTAATGCCCCGTCAGCGCATCCAGGTACGATTACGTTACACTCCACGCACTGAGCACATCCGGGCGAACGAGCGGGATGAAGACTCCCTGCTCATTATCGAACAGTGTACACCTATTGCTGTGCTGGTCTTCGGTCGGGGTGTGCAGCCTCGAATTGTTGTGGACGATTGGGATGCTGGGACAATTTCCGCTGGACAAACACGCTGCCACACGCAGCAGCTCAGCCGCGGGCTTCGCATACGTAATCCCGGCACCGATACCCTGACAATAACTAGCATTGACCGCTCAACAATCGTCCCGCCATTTTCTCTGACCGATCCGACCACTCCACCGTTGCCAATCGTCATACCGCCAGGCAGTGAGATATCTATTGCCGAGTTGTGTTTTTCTCCAACCAGAGAAGATACATTTTCCATCACTGTACGATTTGAAAGTGACGCCAGTGGCGAGGGCAACAAACCATGGTCAGTCTGGCGCGGTCAGTCTATTTCTCCCGGTCCGATTGTTATCGGGAACAACTGGGGCCGTGTTCGCATCGGAACCACGCGGACACTCGATGGCATCATCCGCAATGATGGTCGTGATCAAGTCGAATGCACAGCAGTCTATTTGCCCGCAGGAGAACAACACTACCGCATTGTTGGACAGGACCGCAATACGCCCTTTACGGTATTCCCCAATGGGCAGGACGTTGTCAGGGTGCGCATTGCGTGCACACCACAAGCAGAATTTGATTTACCAAGTCGTCTCCACGGTGACTTTACCGGTGCGGGCACTCGTTCAGACGCTCTCACCGCATTTGGGTATCTTGAAAAGATCGAGGCAACAGGTGCTATCTTTCGAACGCCGATCTTAGTCGGGACCTCAGTACAAAGCCAGACAGGAAATGTCGAGCAGTTTGTAACCATCGCCAATACCAGTCAATCAGCAGACCTGATGGTTTACTCGGTTGAGATTTTACCGATACGAGATCCTCTGCAGAATCTTTACCCGGAAGATTTTCGCCTGCTCAACATCCTTACCGATACGGCGATACCGATCGGTGCAGCACCAGAATTGCTCGCCGCCGAATTCCGACCCTCTGGAGCAGGACAACGCAAAGCACTTGTACGCATCGTTCACAATGCAGAGCCACCTGTACCTGATCCGACAGGACGTGCCGAAACAATCGTTGAGATCGTGGGATACGCATACACAGTCCACGAACCGGTTTTAACAGGACATGATTTCGGATCGGTCACTACATGTGATCAACCGATTGGTACAGCGACTGTAACCAACACCGCACCAGCCGGCACACCATCCTCCGACGTGGAGGTTATCGGCGCAGATCTCTTCGGTCCTGATGCAGGATACTTTGCTCTTATATCGTCGCCGGACCCAACCACACCGTTGATCGTTCCTGCTGGACAATCTCGATCAATCCAAGTGCGATTTTCTCCTGATATGCCGCGCGGATATCGCGCATTCATTCGCGTGTTCTATCGTGGCGGCGATATAGATACTGCTGAATTGACTGGGGCTGCCTATGTTATTCCCGTCGAGATTCACACCTCGTTCGACACCCCGATATTCAATTTTAGAACAGGGACAGAAACAACTGCTCGCCTTTCAACACGCTCCCTCAATTGGGGAGCAGCACAGATTTATGGTTTCGAGCTTCGTATTCGCTATTTGGCCAAGCAACTCTTATATGTGCCCAACAGTATTGAGCGCCTCAATGGACTCGACCAATCATGGCAATTCACTGCCCAAGAAACCGTTGAACCTGCAAGTGGTATCGCTGAACTACTGATCCGTGCACGCGGACAGTCTCCGCTCGCTACTAATGCAGATATCGCCCAGATCCGCTATACAGTATTGCTCAGCGACATGCCAGAGCAACGCTTCGCGAAAACAGAGCTGGTGGGGCTCATTCCCTATGGTAGCGATTCTGCTCAGCGGCGGTGCGTGATTCCAACGTTATTGCCGGACAGCATCCTTCCCACCACGTGTTTCATCGATGGGCGTTTCATCAAAATATCCTCGGCGACGTTTACGATTATGGACGTCAATCCACACCCAGCGAGCGGGGATGCGGTGACGATCTTCTTCAGTGTCGGATTCGATGCACCAACGAGCATTCGACTCTATGATGCGCGCGGGACTCTGATTCGTACATTAGTGGACGGCATGTTGCCCAGTGGCTCGTACGAATTGGAACTCCCCATCATTGCGCTCAGTAGCGGAATGTACTTTATCCGCTACGAGAGTGCGCATGTTCGGTACACCCGCCAGCTTCTCATTGTTCGCTAACGCGAGCAAGCGGTACCGCTCGACGGTACCGTGCGCCTGTGTGAGGTACGGTAATCAGGTCGGGAGCGTGTTCAACAGCACGCTCCCGATGTTATTGCGCTATCGGTAGGGTGAGCAATGCGACGTTACCACCATCTTCGCCGAGTGTTTCGACGCTGAATGTGCCACCCACACGTCGTATTTGCGTCGCGGCAAGCCCAAGACGAAAGAGTACATCACCAGAGTCTCCCGAAAGCGCTTCGATGATCTGATCTTGGCAACGATTGAAGCGAGCGATCATCGTCGCAACGTCCGACGAGTACTGCGCTAAGACTTGCAGTTCAAGTACCTGCTCTCGTGTATTGATGATTGTTGTAACTTCAATTGTCCCGCCGCGCATTCCGCTACTGAATGCGGTAAGAAGATTCGCCAAGGCATGCGAGACGACGGTCTCTTCGACATGGAGTAGGGTGTTCCCATCAACGCTGCGTTCGACAAGTGAGCACAAACCACCATTGCCGGTGTACAGTTGCTCCGCTCGCCGGAGTACACTCGCTAATTGCGCTGTGTTGTCGGTGCGTTGCTGTTCGTCTTGAGCAATGTCGAGCAGATCACTGACAATTGCAAAGAGCCGGTCCGAGCTTTCATTGGCAAGCTTGACAAAGCGCAGCTGGCGATCGTTTGTCGCATCCATCGTCATCACCATTTGGTGCATCCCATCAAGTGTCGTCACAAGCGAAGATCGCAAATACCGTGTTAAACGCTGAATAAATGCCGATTTCGACGCATTCGCTTCCAGTGCCAGTTGTTCTGCCAAATGCACTTGTCGCGACCGTAGCTGTAGCTCTTCACGTGCCTTTCGCTCGATAGTCACATCACGCCCCACGATATAGGCAATCCCCTCTGAATACGCAATCGAGATATTCCAACTAACCCACCGAACTGCTGCATCCCGACAGATCATGCCGACTTCAATCGAGTGCATCTGCCCACTACGATCGGCAAGTCTGCTGAGAAACTGAACGCGCTCCGGCTCTGAAGCAATGTACTGCGTCACCAGCGTACCATTAACCTCAAGCGGCTGATATCCAAGTACCTGTTCGATAGCAGGATTGACCGTTTGCCAGCGGCCATCAAGGGTAAGTGTGCCGATAATGTCGCGCGACGATTCAAGAATTCGCCGGTTACCCTCGGTAATGCGATCAGCCAGTGCTACTGCACGTTGTTGGGCGCTCATAACCGACAAGACAAAACCGCAGAGTACCGCCGTCGTAATCAGTCCACTAACAAGTGCAAAGATTCCAAAGTAATTCTCGGAACCATGGGTCAGCGTTGGTGCACTACGGAACTCAAGTTTAAAGCTCCGATCCCCAATTGGGATTGTCCGCTCGGCAACGAGAGCTTGCGGATCCGTACGACTCCACCCTTCTGGATCGACACCGAATGATGCAACAACACTTGGCGAACGGGAAGACCAATCGTCGAGAACTCGAAACTCAATGTTGCGATCAGAAGCAACGCTATCTCCCAGCGACGTGCGAAGAAAGCGAGGAATGTCTATCTCCACAAACAGAATACCATCAAATCGCGAATGTGCTGTCGGTAGAAGAACATTGACATTTCCTTGTTGCTGGGTAGCAATCATCAGAAACAGACTTGCGGTATCAGTGCCAAAGTCAAATACCTTCGATGACACAATACTACGCTTCTGCTGCGCACGTGAAATGGCATCGGCCAGCTCAGCACGGCTCAGCAAATCATAGCCGATCACATCACGGCGTTCTGGATACGGTACAGCATAGAGCACAGGAATGTATTGCGGACGGGAACCAGGAGGATGTACCGTGTAGTCGTAATACCGTTCTGAGCGCGCATAGAACGTAAATTCTTCCAGTTCACGAGCAGTAACAATGTTCGCATAGCCAATACCTCGAATAGCAGGATTAGACTCGGCAGGAACTGTCGAGTACAACTCGAAGACATCACGCACCACCTGAACGCTGTTGCGGTAGAGCGCATCGAGATTGCGGAGTACGTTTTCGTACGTGGCTGTTCCCTGCTCTATCCGCGAGACAACCGAGTTGACTGCCTTATCGAATTCCATTTGACGGCGTGTCTGCAGCGAGTTATCGAGCAACCGCATAACTCCGATGCTGATTGCAATGCCAACAACAGCGATCGATGCCACCTGCAGATATTTGCGAAGCGGCAGCCGAATGGGATGACCCTGGTGAGCTACAGTGTGTGCAGTGTACATTATCCTCTTAACCTGTCACTTGTGGACAGGTTAGAGTATCGGCTTGTGAGGGAAAAAATGTAGTCGTGGTACAGCAGCGTTCTACTGAACAACTGTGATTTCGACACGTCGGTTCGCAGCACGTCCTTGTGGCGTGCGGTTGCTTTGGATCGGACTGCGAGCACCTATCCCCGATGCCAACAATCGCTCGCGTGGAATTCCTTTGTTCATCAAATAGCGTACTACTTGCAGTGCGCGCTCATCAGAAACCCGCTGCGTTTGTGCAGGGCTACCACCAAAATTGTCCGAGTGACCAACGATTCGTACTTCAGCGCGCGGATTTTGCTTGAGGTAGTCGGCAACAGCATCGAGATAACGTCGCATTTCGTCGGTCAATGCAGTATCAGTCGGACTCGTGTAGCCACTGAATATTTGCAACTGATTCGGCACTACTCGCGGCAACGGTCGTGGCGACGGCACCGGCACTGGTGGAGGAACAATATCGCTTTCAGCAATCGTTGGCAACAATGTTGCGATGTATAAACCTTGCGTTGGTCGAACATGAATGTCTAACTGTCGCATACCTGCAATTGGTGGCGCAGTTTGCTCGGGTGCACTTGGGTTACGAGGCAAGATCGTTTCTGTCACAACATCTTCTCCGAACGTCAAGCTCGCACCCCCACGTAAATACACACTGTTCCAATTTGAGCCATTCTTGGAATAGCTCGTTGTACCAACGTGCACGGTCATAAACGGTGTCAGTGTCATACGCCAATTTCCAATGAGCCCTGCGAACAAATCCCATCCTGCTCCGACGTGAAGACCAACACGTAAGTAGTTTGGTTGGAATCCAACAGTCCGTTGAACATCAATACGCTCGTCGTTATACCGAACGTCGGTGCGCTCCAGGGACTTTGTGGTGAGAACATCAACATCAACTCCTGCAAGAAAGTGCAAACCAGGATAGTCAGCGTAGTTGTAGCGAGCACGTGGCATGAAGGTGATATAGGTTAGCACATTCTGCGCGACGATAGTATTGTCCAGCTCAAAGGACGGATTGACCGGAAGATTGGGAACGCGCGTGACAGACGTTGTTTGACGCACATCAAAGATGCTTGTCATAAATGATACTCCCCACTTCGATCCCATTGGATGGTACACATATTCACCACCTACACCAATTCCACCCCCTCCGACTCCACCGCTGTTGAGCAACAGGTAACCATCGGTTGGGCAAATGAGATTAGCAGGTATAATTAATTTACCAAAATGCATATGATACGTGCCAGAGATCATCGGACCAATCCGCCAATCGCCCGGCGAGCGCATCAGAACGACCGTATCGCCATCGTCACGGACGTAGCGGAGTCCGATGGTGTCAATGCCCGCTACCTGTGACCAGAGCGGCACACTCACGAGCAAAGCGACTATTACGACACGTATCGTGCGCATGGTTCGCTATCGCAATAGTTGAATCTTCAAAATTGCTCTCGACAGCTCGACCGTTGGATCATCCACAGGACGAGCTATTAATACGACATTGTAGAGTCCTTGCGACGCTTGATCTGGAGCGTTCCACACAATTGTATTGACGCTCCCATCAGGCGTTCGCGGTACAACGACATTATCGAGCAAGAGCGCAAGCTCTTTACCTGTCACGTCATACACCTTTGCGGTAATCCGAACCCGATCTTCAAGTGTATAGCGAATTGTTGCCTGCGTTGTCGTTGGGTTGGGATAGACCGTCGCTGACGAAATCACGCTGATCGGTATCCGTATCGAAGTGGTGTCGAGAAAGCGACGACTGCCATCATACATGATAGCCGATAATTCGTACTCATACACCATATCACGGAAATCGACAGTATCCGGTGTTGACATTGTGTAGTCAAAGCCAACTGTTGTTGTTCCCTTGGAGTAAAGTGCTGTGTCAAACGGAATTCCGAACCGGCGTATTTCGGTAAACTCCGTTTGACTCGGTGGCAGACTTGAGCAGAGACATCGACGCCGAATAACAAATCCGCGGACTCCTTGCTCACAGAGCGTTGACCAATGGAGCTGTACCTGGCGATCGCCGAGATATGCAGCCTGGAAGCTCCCAACTTTGAGCGTCAGGCAGGGCTCCGGCGCTGGCGCTACACGGAATGAATCCCTCCGGACAACCATCCGCTCGAGCGTGCTATCAATACGCGGGTAATTTCGCATCTCGATGTTGTCATCGGCTCGGTACCAGCGGACTCCATAGGCGATGCTGTCAACTTCAAGCTTGTATGCATTTGCTTGATAGTAATCGTGTGGTTCCATCCACGCAATGGAGGTACCGATTCGCCCACCATCGGTCATTGTCACTCGAAATCGGCCGAGACGGAGCGTCGAGTCCAGCGGGAAATACTTCGCATCGCGGAATTCGTCTGGACCATAGATAAACACCGAAATCCACCCGGGGTGCATACTAATGCAATAGCTATAGGCGGTCAGTGGTGCATTTGCATATGCTGCAATCGGTAGATCGGAGCTGTTGGGGAGCAGCTCAACACGCATCGCTGCCGGCGTATAGCGTGAGTTGGCAATCCCAACAATCTGGAATTGAAACGTACCATTTGCCCATCGTTCCCAAACATTCGAGGTACGACGCAGCGTCAATGAAAATTGGAGCGTTTGCGGATCAACAATTGCCACATCTTCGATAGAGACAATCGAAAGTATTTCACGCTGGAGTGGTTGCGCCCCTGCGACAACGGTCGTCAGCAGCATGCACACAAACAATTGTAAGATCAACGTTGGGAGTCGTCTCATCGTGGCACGTTTGTAGTTCGACCGCGATTATTCCATGTCTTGTTTGCATCACGAGTTGTGACGATACCGCTCAAATCCGTATCGCGGTTGAGGTAACCTTCTTCGACACAACCATTCCAAATGGCATCGTAGTCCGTCCGATCGTTGATGTCCACTGCTCCATCACCATTGACGTCACCAGCTACCATCCCGAAGATCACACCGTCTGTTGGCGTGTAATCAATCGGCTTAAGAGCTGCAGCGCTACCGGAAACGAGCGTTGGCGTACTTAGTCGTACTACTTGCGCTGGTTGGTCGTCACTCGAAAGCCGAACGGGGGCAGCAGTGATGATTGCTAAATGTGTGCGATGATGGATAGCGACATAATAGGTCGTTGTATCAACTGTCGGATCAAAACACAGTCGGGAATTACCATCAACATCCACAATCGTTCCATCAGCGCGGAGTAGTGCGGTACGATACACGCGTTGTGGACTGGTGGGATTCGGACGCAATTCGATGAGCACCCAGTCAACGATTGTCGAATCGAACACCGGAGTGTTGATCACACTACGATTCGGATCGCGGTTGTACGGGTACATATTCGGTGGTGTGGATGGGATCAAACCTCGTCGGGCTAAATCAGTCGCCATTGTTCCATTGCGATATGGACCCTCCAGCAACACGCGTGCATCGAGGCACACCTGAACCGGCACTGGATAGCCAATAGCGAAAGGACCTAATTGCGACAGCGTATCGGCTACGGAGTATGCCCACCCACTAGAATCAAGTGCTGCTGGAATGCGAGATGAACGAATGTTCCGCCAGCGTGCACCATTCCAATGAAGCAAAATCACACGCTGACGATCGAGGTTATTCGATTCGTTTACAGTCGGCTCGTTTGGCGTATCAAGCCATGCATAGCCGAAGGTATACGGCATCGAACCGAGCAATGATCCATTCCTGTCAGTTGCAGTGATAAAAAATGCGCGTCGCGCTTTCGTCGTACCGTCAGGATATGGTGGGAAGGTCTGAGGTAGCGTTCGTACCGTAACAGATGCAGGAACACTGCTGCTGGGTCGGCGCATTGCAAGCCACGTATAGCGATTAGTGTACAGCTGTGGTGTGCTATCGCCGACGACACCTGTTCGTCGCAACGATCCGACCACTTCTGATCGTGGATGCATGTAGAACGGGTCAAGTACTGCCGGGGTGTACGTCAACACATAACGTTCGGTCGAATCACGCTCGGTGAAGACAAACGTCGCTCGATTGGTCGTACCAACCACCAGGGAATCGTTCACCGTAACATGCCGATCCATTTGCAGTCCACCTCCTGTGACAACCGTTAGCGATTGTAAAATGTTGTCAGCTGCAGGCACTTCGTTGCCAGTCACAATACGCGATGCTCCTTCGTACCGAATCGAGTATCCACCACTGTAGCGCGGAAATTCAACAATGGAGCCAGAATCTGTTCGAATAACCAGTGAACGATTGTTCATCAGTACATTACTTGCTGGCGAGTTACGGAGCTCCCCCTGATGAAGGTAGAGCGTATGACGGATAGCGATGTCGGCGGAATCCTCCATCAGCACTCCGTTTGCGTTGTCTATTTCGAGAGCACTCATTCGCCCACGACCAGTCAAACGTTGTACACTGTTGCCACGAAGTACGATTGCACCAAATGCTCCAGCGTCATTGACGGAGCCGTCATGATGGACCCGTCCATGAGCAATGAGGGGATAATCCCGAAAAATTAAAAGCTGACTTGGTGTTTCGGTGACAAGAGTGTCCAAGCTCACTAAGGATCGCCGCGAGCTTGTATCGAGCTGTTTAACGCTTCGACCGCGGAAGTAGAGCACTGAGTAGGTGATTTGTGGGACGCGTTGCAACCTTCCTGCTGTATCGCCGATAAATTCTGTTCGGCCTGCAAGGATATTTTGTTCAATCTGGGCATGGCCGGTAATGGTGACTACTCCACGATCATTGGCAATGCGTGCACCAGAATGACTCCGCAGTTCTCCTCTGACCTCAATGTGTCCAGCGTTAACAATCCTACCACATGTAACATTGTCAAGTACGTGTTGCGCCGCAGCACCAAGTGTCATGGCACTGAGCAACGCTGCTATACTGAGTATGCTCGCACTATTCATCGCCGATCTGCAGACGTCCAGCATTTTGTATCCAGCCTGTGTTGTGCACGGTATTGACGCGAACAGTTGGACGCGGCTGGGTTGCGAAGATGACCATTCCACGTTCCTTAGGCTCGGCAGCAGATGTCAAACGAGCAAAGCGCTCAAAATCAATGGCACTTAGATTTTCTCGTGGAGTACCGACCGTGTCACATCCGGTAATATCGAGTATCCCATCACGTCCGACGGTTGTGGAAAGGTACTCGTTTGCCCCACCGATGATAAAGAGCCCGGCTGTAGGTGGTGCTGTCGAGTCTGTTCCAAAAATGAGCGCTGCATCGCGTCCGTTGTGGTCAATAATCACACGAGCAGCCATTGCCAGTGGATAAGCTTCTGGCACCACATATCCATCCCACCCGTTTGCAGCAGGACGTACAAAACCTGCCCAGACATTGTGCAGAATGAGTGCAGTATCGTATGGTAACGGCTCGCTACGGTCAACCCATGTTTCCGGATTCGACCAGCGTCCATGACGCGCTGTAATAACGCGCGACGGGGCAGCACGAAGGAGAAGATCACTGCCATCGAGCAACCCATCTGCTCCACTGGGGGCAATTGCTCCTGCTTCTACCCAAAGGAATGTGCAATTTGTATCGAGACCTCTTGCGTAACCACGACCGATACGGTTGGGTGCAGAAGTTCGTGGAGCATTATAGGTTCGCAGTCCACGCATCGAAGCCAAGCCACTGAGATTGCGGGTTTCAGCCACACGGAATCCAGCGCGCACAGACGCAACCCATGCTGGCGTCCGCAGGCTGGGTCCGTAGGCAACAGTGATTTTGCGATGGACGTCCGTCGCTGCATTGTAGCCATTCGGTGCTGTTTGCGGAAGTACACTCAACGTTATAGCGCTCGGCATACCTGTCGTATCGGTGAAGGCAAACGTCGTGTGACGATTGTTGAATGTCAGCGTTTGACTGCTAACAACGGTGCTACGCAGTCCCTCATGGCGGAATCGTCCGATGACTTCAGAACCTGCTTGGCAGTCGTTGAGTAGGCGATCATAAACGATCGGAGTCAGGGTACTATCGCTATGATGAACAGTTAGCGTATAGTCACCCATCGCTATTGAATGTGGCTCAGCATCTGTATTGATCCACAGTCCGCACCCCACGTGCACGTCGCCATTGGCACGTTTGCTTCCCCCGTTGGTTTCGAGCTTGCCGTAGCGATGATCTGGTTCTGCGGCAGTCGCTTGGAGGATTTGTCCATTACTTGCAGCAATGTATCGCACAGTCGTACCACATTCATAAATCGCGTTCAGCAATGACCCAGCAGTATTGAGGTACGTACCTTCAACATTCATTGCAGCAGTACCCAGCAAAGAAAATCGTCCAGCTGTTCCCGTTGCACTTATGCGGAATGCAGAGCCAGAATCAATGATAAATGCCGCTGGCTGGTAATTGCTGCGAACTATTACGTGTCCGCTGTTATCAGCATTGAGGGTGGAAGTGTTCGATATTTGGAGCCATGCTGTCGGTACGGTCAATAGAACCGCACTTCCTGTACCAATAACTGCCATTGGTGACTCGCTCCGTGATTGGCCACGTAGGTCGAGTACACCACCGCTATTGATACTAAAACCTCCACCGTTCGATGCATGGTTGAGAAATCGTTCTCGAACGACTGCAGTGTCCGATGCAAGAAACTTTAGTTGCCCGGACGCTCCATTGAGCAAGACAAGACTGCGGTATGCATTGACGCCCTTTTCAGGGATCACACGCTGCTGTGAGGCACCATCATAGAAAAACGTACCCTCGTAATCGCGCCTTCCTGTTCCCGTTGCAATCGTATAGGCTCCGCCAACAAATATCGAGTCGCTTATTGATTTTGCACCACCAGAGAGCGAAAGATTGGTGTACCATCGAGCCTGAACACGCTGATTATTGTTCGTGGCAGACCATAACACGATTCCACCAATCCGACTGGCTACCGATGCACCAAGTGGGTTTAGTCCGGTAAAACGATTACCAATAGCCGCCATTTCGATCGTACCATCATTGGTCACCTGCGTTACCGCTGCATTGTTTCGGAACTCAGCATTGGTCGAAAGTAACCGAATAGTCCCTGTATTTGCGATGCGCCCGCAGGATTCGTTGACGACGTTCTGCGCCCCTACAGAGATAACCATAATGAACAATCCCGTTAGTATTCCATGGGTCATCATGGTTGCCCTACCTCGATAAGTCCACTATTAGAAAGCGTACCCCGATTGACAAAATCACGCCAGACGTAGATTGAGCCACGATTATCTATCTCGCCGTCGCTTGAGAGCGCTCCTTTAACGGTAATTGAACCGGGCGCATTACGGATGAGAAAACCATATGCGACGGTACACGGAATACCGCTGGTTGTCAGGTTACTATCCACAACAGCTATTGAACGTCCGTTGAAAGTCGCACGTCCCGATGCCAGGTGCAATGAACCGGAGACCCGAAGTTGTGCGCTGTCACCAGCGGTCAGTTGACCGTTAGCAATGCTCACGTACGTACCATTGACTTGCATTACGGCACGGGGTGACAGGGAAATGATCCCGCCATTGTTTGTCATGATTTGTGCATTTGTGGCTGTAACTATCGCTGCCATGACGCAGCCCAGCGTCGCCCATCGCCGAATCATCGAGCGTATCATTATTGGTGACAATGCAAGTATCGGCATTAGAAGCTCTCGGCTTTACTACGAGAAACTACTGAATTCGCGTGAATTTGAGATATGAATTCGTCCGAGCAGTTGTGGGGGTAGCGTCAGCAGAACTTTGCGCCCACTGGAGGCGAACCGTCCCACTTGTACTACCCATAACCACAATGCCACGTACAAAAACGACCGACGAACCACCGGACGGGATACCGAGTGATGCACTTCCACCAGAGAGAACGCCACTGCGGAACGATGTGACCGCTCCATCATTGGCGTGATAACTGAGCTTGAATGTAGCACCCATCGGGACGCTCAGCCCGAATGCGACACCTGGTGTGGCCGAAAACGAAGCGAAATCAAGCATCCCTTCGACTTCCCACACCTGGTTTGCACTGAGCGTGAAAAAGAGGTGATCATCATCTTGCAAGGTCGTAGAATTACTAACACTTTCATCGCTAGATTTATAGCGCACGACAACTGTCGAATTTGCTGAGATTGTGCTGGTGAGTGGAATCCAACGATTACCATCAAAGTACCAGTAGCCTTCTTCACTGGATGTAGTTACATACACCAGCAAGCCTTTAGCAGGTGATGAGATTGCATCGCGCTCGCTTGCGGTCATACGCGGTAGTAAAAAGCCTTTCGTTGTGCTGAATATCTCGACGAGTGCAGACGCATTCGGCGCATTTGTACCGATACCAATTCGCCCATCACTTGCGATCCGTAACCGCTCTTGATTGTTGGTAATGATGGGTAAGGCAACATTATCTTTTGTGCCGAGTGCTTGCTCTACGCTGAGGGTGTTACCTCCGAGCAACCATGTTGTCCCGCCAAAAATGCTTGATGGGGATACCCACTGTGGTGCAGCCGATAGCCCTTGTGATATAAGCACCTGTCCTGGCGATCCGGCTCCGAATCCCCCACCTTGCAACGACGCAACAAGCTCACCCGAAATGTTCAAATGATGGATATATGTCCGGTTCGGATTGCCATTGGGTAGCAATGTATTACGAAGTGGCGTTGGAGTGAGCGAATCAACATGCCCCAGATACACATTGCCTCCCGCACCAGCAATAAGTGCATAATTGTTCGTACCTCCAGCTGCAACAAGATAGCTCCCGACATTTAAGTAAGAAGTAGCTTGCTTCGATGCCTGGAATGCCATCGTTACCGTGCTGGAGGCATCAGAACCGGCCACGCTTCCAATCGAATAGACGGCCAATGAGCTATAGTTCGCCTGAGTCGAATTATCAGTGATTTGGACTGTACCGAATGCATTGCTCGACGAAGACGCTGGATTGATCCCAATCGCCACTTTCCCATCAGATTTGATGCGCATCCGCTCGACGTTATTGGTGCGGATCGCAAGCGCACGATTATCTGTTGTTCCAAGAAAGTTGAATTGTGGTGCATCGGGATTAGTACCTGCATTGCCGAGGATTGCCCACGCACCAAGTGATGCTGCAGTGATCGTTTGCCAGGTCGGCGCACTTGTGCCACTCGAAACAAGCATTTGCCCGGGAGAGCCAACGTTTGTAAAGGCAAGCGACGTCCCGTTCGAATAAGCAATTGAACCAGGACTGCCAATAGATGTCGTACCAGTTCCGCCTTTATCCACTGTGAGGACACCTGCAACTTCTGCCGTACCGAGATCAACCGCATTTGTAAGCGAACCCGTTCCGACAAATTGATTGGCGCGGATAACTCCCGTACCACCCGGTGCAAGTATCGATCCATTCCCAACAGTCAGCGTTTGTCCAGTGTTCGTGCCAGTCTTGACGGAGTCAAAAGGCACAGCAATTCTGATTGGATGCGTCACAATAAGTGAGTCCGTGCGGAGAATCGAGACTGTCAGGGTATCAATTCGACCATCACGAACATACAGTGTATCAAACCGACCAAACCGGCCAACAAGACTATCAATTCGTCCGATATGGCTCCACAGTGTGTCAATCCGACCATCACGAACATACAGCGTATCAAACCGACCAAACCGGCCAACAAGACTATCAATATGCCCAATCCTGCTCCAGAGAGTATCTACTCGACCATCTCGTGTCGAAAGAGTATCAAAACGGCCAATATTCGTGTAAAGAGTGTCAATCCTCCCAGCTCGTGCGTAGAGGGAATCCACTAAAAGACGACGCAGTGTAAGCACTCTTACACTGAGAGAGTCGAGCGAGCGGGTCCACTGCGGTTGTGTAGTAGATCCATTACTAACAAGCAGTTCGCCCGGTTGACCAGCGTTACCGCTAATCTGCAAGAGGGCCGTCGGACCCTGCAGATTCAATCCAGCGGCTGTGATCTGACCATTAGCATTTACTTGAAACTGGGATGCACTGCCAACAGAAAACAATCCCAGAGGATTGTTGGTACCAATCCCAACATTTCCCGATGGTAAGATACGCAACCGCTCCTGTCCATTTGTCTTGAGTATGAGCGGTTGATTATCCGTCGTTCCCAAAAAGTTCAGCGTCGGATCAGTGCTACTATTGCCTTGCAATGACCAAAAGCTACCAGAACCAGTTATAAATGGCACCCAATTCGGTGCAATCGGGGTACCGTCGTTGTACTCGAAACGGTTCGTGGTGGTGTTAAAAATCACCAGGCTTTTTGCTGGGAGCACGATTCCATCCCGTTGAGCGGTAGTCATCCGTGGGATAAGTAACCCCTGTCGCGTCGAGCGCAGCTCCAATAGTGCTGATGTATCCGGCGCTGTCGTTCCAATACCGACATTCCCATCGGCCCACAGCGGATACGACAGCACCAAGGCTATCGCAATAATGTGCAGCACCGGGGAAGGCTGAAGTGTGAAGCGCTGTCGCATCATCGGATCTGATTCTGTAGTGAGACTATTCGCACACCATCTAACCATTGCAAGCGGTACTTTTGGAAAAGCAACACTTCAACGTACGGCTGCAAATTAGACCTCCCTGCAAGAGGGGTACAATACGTACTACTACGTAATTTGCTAAGGCGGTGTCCCCTCAGACTTTCGTGGATTCAGTGTCGGGATGTTGCGAAGCTGTAAAATACATCGTGTGCAGCAATGCATAGCGCACAAGTGAAGCAGCATTTTTTGCGCCGAGCTTTTCCATGAGGTGTGCACGGTGTGTTTCCACTGTTCGAGGACTGATAAATAACCGCTCGGCAATTTCACTACTCGTTAGACCTTGTGCAACCAACCGAAGTATTTCTTCCTCACGTTTGGTCAGCGTCACTGTTGGCGCACGATCTTGCATCATTTGCTTTGTCTGCAATCCCTGCATCAGAGCTAAAACAGAACGCGAAAAGACCCGCTCCCCACTGACAACAGCATGCAAAGCATGGAGTAACTCTTGACCTGTGACATCTTTCGATAGGTACCCATCTGCGCCGAGGACAAGTGCTTGTTCAAGGTAATAGCGGTCTTCAAATGTTGTGAGCATAATAATGTAAGGTTTTCCGACAGGAACACGCGAGCGAAGTTCTTTGGCTATTTCTAATCCGTTTCGGCGGGGCATCAAGATATCCAGTAACAGTACATCAGGTTGAAGACGTTCTACCAATACAAGAGCCTCGTCACCATTGGATGCCTCTCCAACAATCTCCACTTTATTACCGGCTGCGAGCATACGCAAAAGCCCAACTCGCGCCAGTTCATGGTCATCTGCGATTACCACACGAATTCGAACCGATCCCGTACTCGACGGTCTATCCATATCTTTTATTCGAATTGATCTCGTAGTATAATGTCGGAATAGCGAGCAAAAAGTTTACTCCCCTCGTACCCACGCATTGCAAAAATATGACCGCGCCGGACATTAGATGTGCCACGCTGTCGCTGCTGCATCGCTCGGCATTCGCCAATCAGCCCGCGGCGACAGCACGATCGAGCCAATTTTCGGTCCATCGGGCAAACACGATCGTTTGAATTGACTACTAAAAAACTTTTCGATGAACACCTGGAACCAATTTCTGAGTTCCTGCTGCCCGTACCGGCCAGTAAATGCCCACTCCGCCAGCACCAGTATCTTCGCTGGCGAATATCCCCACCGAATGAAGTGGTAAAGGAAAAAATCATGCACAACATAAGGTCCGAGAACATCTTCTGTGCGCTGCCGAATTGTTCCCGTTGAATCGGGTGGTAAAAGCTCTGGACTAATTGGTGTCGCCATAATTGCTTGCAACGCAGCGCGAGCTGCATCATCGGCAGCATACTCAGACCACCATTCGACGATGGATCGCACGAGCGTCTTCGGTACACCAGCGTTGACTCCATACATGCTCATATGATCACCGCCGTATGTGGTCCAACCAAGAGCCAATTCTGATAAATCGCTTGTGCCAACCATTAGAGCGCCAAAGCGATTGGCCATATCCATAAGAATCTGTGTCCGCTCTCGAGCTTGTGCATTCTCGTACGTGGTATCGTGCTCCCCGCCGTGCCCAATATCACGCAAGTGTTGTTCAACTGCTGGGGTAATCGGAATGACAAGTACACTCACTCCCAGTGCAGTAGCTAACTGTGCGGCTTGAGACTGTGTGCGCTCACTGGAACCTGGACCAGGTAGAATTACTGCACGAATGTTTTTACGGTCGTACCCTAGCAAGTCAAACGTTTCAACGCAGACCAATAGAGCTAACGCTGAATCTAAGCCTCCGGATACTCCGATAACTACCGACTGCACTCCTGTGTGCATTAGACGTTTTGCTAAACCAGTTCGCTGGATCGTAACAATCTCCTTGCACCGCGCATGCTTCTGAGCAGGGTCTGACGGCACAAATGGCAATGCTTCTATTGCTTGCCGCGGGCGACTATCGCTCAGTTGTGGTAATACTGCAGGAAAACGCCGATACACCGTGAACCGATGTTGGCCAAACGTCGCAATACGCCGTCGGTCAAAGGCAAGTCGATCGAGATCGACATCGGCGATGACCCAACGAGATTGAAACGAAAAGGCGCGATCCTCGGCAAGGATGATACCATTTTCCGCAATAAGGCAATGGCCACTGAACACAGTATCCGTTGTGGATTCACCAGCACCCGAAGATGCATACACGTACGCTGCAATGCATCGTGCTGATTGCATCCGAACCAAGTCTCGGCGATATTCTGCTTTCGCAAGCAACTCATTACTTGCAGACAGGTTCAGCAGTACATCAGCTCCGGCACTTGCGAGTTGTCCACTTGGTGGCTCTACAGCCCAGAGGTCTTCGCAGAGTTCAACACCGATTGTGGCTGAACGCTCGTTCACGCGCACCTCGATGAGAATATCAATACCAAATGGTACTGCACGACCATCTAACTCGATGGTTGGAAAGAAATCACCGCTGGTGGGACGGCTGAACCATCGTTGCTCGTAATACTCAGCATAATTCGGAATAAATTGCTTCGGGATTACTGCAACAATTCCCTCGCTTCCAATTGCGACTGCACAATTGTACAATCGTCCCCACGCTCGAATCGGTGCACCTACTACAAGCAAACCACCTTCAATGCATACCAATCCGGCGAGCTCGGTCAACGCGTGCTCCGATGCATCCAGCAGTGGCGTGTGCAGCAATAAATCTCCACAGGTATAACCCACCGTTGCGAGCTCAGGAAAGACAGCAATCTGTACCCCCTCAGCACGCAGAATACGATACGTTTCGATGATCGCTGTAAGGTTGAAATCAACATCCGCAACACGCACGGCTGGACTGGCAGCTGCCAATCGGAGATAACCGTATGCAGAGAGATTCACACCTGAACGCTCCATATAGAATGCTTATTAAAAGCAAAGTTAGACAATAATAAACAAAAGCGCCCGCTGCACAAAGCGGCGGGCACTTCCGGTCGGAGTGGCGGGATTTGAACCCGCGACCACACCCACCCCAAAGGTGTGCGCTACCGGGCTGCGCTACACTCCGAACGCTACAAAAATACTTCATGCCACTGGTTGTATCCTTCTCCGTCGTCGCACCCACCACAGCAGAAATGGAATACACGCCACACACAGTGCCGCAGTCCCAAACATTGGACGTAACCCAACATGAGCTGCAATCAATCCACCAAGTGGTGGTGCCACAAGATTACCAAGCAACATAGCACTCGATGCCAGTGACATCATCCCACTCTGACGTCCGTTAGGTATACGGGTGCTAACAAAAGTATTGAGTGCTGGTACTAATCCTGCAAGTGCAATTCCCAATATTGTCCTCGCCACAAAAACAACTGTAACTGCATCGGCTACTGCATGTGCAACAAGCGCAACCATTGCCACCGCAGCACTCCACTGCACTACTGATCGTGCTCCCCTACGATCTACTTGTTTGCCGATTATGGGCGCAGCGATGAGTGTACTCAAACCAGTAATCCCCACAACGATGCCTGTTACAATTTGTAACTGGGATTCTTTGACACCGAGCTGTTCAAGATAAAATGGCATTTGCGGGCTCGGCATAACCGTACCCATCTGCGAGAGTACAATACATGCAAGAGCAATCGCAAAGCCGGGGATTTCCCATGCTACATAGAGATTTTCGAGTGCACTGATACGCCTTGTCGCCGGGATATTTTCACGATTGCGCTCCTGTACAAAAGCAATAACAATCACACCGCTAATAACACTGAGGACACCCATTGCCCAGAACACCACGCGCATGCCAGCAAATTGTGATATGATACCACCAAAGAATGGACCAATGACTGCACCGACTGACTGTGATGTTTGCAGCATACCAATTGCATAGCCACGATGTGCTGCAGGCGTTTCTGCAACGATGAACCCAAGTGCTGCAGAGATGAAACCACTGATTGCACCCTGTACCAGCCGCCAGAGAAACAATTCCTCAACATTCCGCGAAAACCCCATCAACGCCAGTGCGATCGCGATACCAAACACAGCGCGGATGACCATCGTCTTGCGGCTATATCGATCGGCAAGTGCGCCCCAAATCGGCTGCGCAACAATAGCGGTCAAAAATGGTGCTGAAAAAACATACCCGCTCCAATGATGCGCTGCGACTGGATCAACGACCCCAAGCTCACGAATGAACAGTGGCAGGAACGGCACAACGGCGCTCATTCCGATCATCGCTAGGACTTGAGCCGACCAGAGAGACCAAAGATTTTTCCGCCACTGCTCCA
Organism: Chlorobiota bacterium; assembly: GCA_026416585.1. Lineage (GTDB taxonomy): Bacteria > Bacteroidota > Ignavibacteria > Kapaibacteriales > NICIL-2 > NICIL-2. The sequence continues at coordinate 42,093 of JAOAEV010000025.1, forward strand.
TTCGAGCTACGCGGTAGCCTCAGCTGAGTGCCGGATGTTTTCGAGCCAATGCGTTGCATCAATTGCCGCCATGCACCCACTACCAGCAGCTGTAATTGCTTGCCGATATATGTGGTCTTGGACGTCACCGCAAGCAAAAACCCCCTCGATGGATGTACGTGTTGATTTACAGTTGGTGACAATGTACCCACCATCATCCATCTCGAGTGCGCCCTGGAAAATCTCCGTATTTGGCTTGTGCCCTATTGCGACGAATGCTCCATCAAACGGTTCAACCCAGATATCACCAGTCACAACATTACGGAGCTGCAAGCCTGTCAAACGTCGGATACCTGTCGAGAGTGTTTCACCAAGAAACTCTTCGACAACAGTCGAGGTTACCCACCGAATCTTTTCGTTAGAACGCGCTCGATCGAGCATAATTTTCGAGGCACGGAATTCCTCACGGCGATGAATAATCACAACCTCAGAAGCAAAACGAGTCAAGTACAACGCTTCTTCCATCGCCGTATCTCCACCTCCAATCACGGCAACGCGCAAATTGCGGAAGAAAAATCCATCACACGTTGCACACGCCGACACACCGTAGCCCATGTATTCTGTTTCGCCTGCGACACCCAGCATCTTGGCGCTGGCACCAGTTGCGACAATCAATGCATCAGCCGTATAGCGGCGATCACGGTCCGTTGCAATGAGGAATGGACGCCGGTCGAGCGCCACCTCTGTGACGTGCTCAAAAATGGACTCTGCACCGAACCGTTGTGCTTGTTTGCGCATGATGTCCATCAACTCTGGACCCATGATACCGTTTTCAAAGCCAGGGTAATTCTCTACTTCGGTCGTGATCGTCAATTGCCCACCCGGTTGATTGCCCTCAAAGACAAGAACATGCAGTTGCGCACGTGCAGCGTAAAGGGCTGCCGTTAGCCCAGCCGGTCCGGAACCGATGATAGCAATGTCCGTATGACGAATCTCATTCATAGCACGATAAACTCATGAGTGCAGGAATAATACGATGCACTACGGCGATGTAGCGATTCAGTTGAGCTGATGCACCGGCATGCCGTCGGCACTCGCAGTATCAGGCTCGTTTGGTTCGGAGCCGTTCGATTCGTCAGAGTCGTTGTCTTGCGGTGCAACTGCGATGTCGGCGATTTCTTCACCATCCTCGAGCCGAATCAACCGCACTCCTTGTGTATTACGGCCAATAAGACGAATCTCACGAGCCGGTTGACGAATCAGTCGCCCATTCTTAGTGATGACCACCAGATCATCGTCGTCAGTGATTTCGAGAAGCGCTACAACATTGCCAGTTTTTTCGGTGATATTCATCGAGATGACACCTCTGGCACCGCGTCGCGTCAAGCGAAAATCTTGATACCGCGTGCGTTTGCCATATCCTTTTTCACTGACAACTACCACTTGTGTATCCGGGTGTTTGATAGCGACCATTGAAACGACGTAGTCACCGCCATCGAGCTTGATACCTCGTACGCCAGCAGCATTGCGCCCCATCGAACGGACATCATTTTCGCGGAACCGGCATGCCATACCATGATGCGTTCCAATAATAATGTCGCATGTTCCATCGGTCAAGCGCGCATCAAGCAAAACATCACCCTCGTCAAGTGTAATCGCAATCTTGCCGCTGGAGCGAACGCTTTCGAATTCCGACAGAACCGTTTTCTTGACCACTCCTTGACGCGTACACATAAAGATGAACTTATCGGATGAAAATTCTCCCTTCACGAGCAGATGTGCTGTTATCCGCTCGCCGGATTCAACGTTAACAATGTTAGCTATTGAACGACCTTTCGCAGTACGTCCGCCTTCAGGAATATCGTATACCTTGATGCGGAACACACGCCCACGATCAGTGAAAAACAGCAAGTAATCATGGGTTGAGGCTCGAAGCAAGTGTTGGACAAAGTCGTCATCGTAGGTACCGGCACCGCTCAACCCTTTACCGCCTCGCCCTTGGCGACGAAAGCTCGACAGCGGCGTTCGCTTGATCATCCCTTTCCGCGAAATGGTCACAATGACGTCTTCATTAGCAATCATGTCCTCGATAGTAAACTCGCGTGCATTATAGACGATATCGGTGCGACGCTCATCCCCGTACTTGTCGGCAATTTGAGCAAGTTCATTGCTGATAACCTGCAGTTGCAGTTCCTTGCTTGCAAGAATCGCGCGGAGCCGCTCGATCGTTTTGAGCAACTCCCGATATTCCTGCTGAATTTTCTCACGCTCCAACCCAGTCAATCGCTGGAGCCGCATGTCGAGAATAGCTTTCGCCTGAATTTCGGTCAGTCCGAATCGCTCTTGGAGTCGCACCGATGCAATGTCTGGTGTTTCCGATTTCTTAATCGTCTCGATAACAGCATCGATGTTGTCGAGTGCAATGATGAAGCCTTCGAGGATATGCGCACGTCGCTCAGCTTGGTCAAGTTCATACTGCGTGCGACGAACAACAACTTCGTTGCGGAATTCGAGAAAATGTTCGAGCAGGTGACGCAACGTGAGCAATTTCGGGCGTCCGCCGACTAATGCGATCATATTCGCAGCAAACGTTGTCTGTAGCTGCGTCTTTTTGTACAGATTGTTGAGAATAACGCGAGGTATTGCATCGCGGCGCAATTCGAGTACAACGCGGATCCCATCGCGGTCAGACTCATCACGGATATCAACAATCCCATCGAGCGATTTATTGCGTACCAAATCAGCAATTTTTTCGATGAGGCTTGCTTTGGTTACACCAAATGGAATCTCCGTGATGACGATAGATTCTTTCCCTGACTTTGCTACTTCGATCGTAGCACGCGCACGCACAACAATCGAGCCACGGCCCGTGAGATATGCCTCCCGAATCCCTTCGTAGCCATAGATGATACCACCGGTCGGAAAGTCCGGTGCCTTGACATATTGCAGTAACTCTTCGTCGCTCAGCTGTGGAGTAGCGATCAGTGCTTGGAGTGCCGAGACGATTTCGCGGAGGTTGTGTGGTGGAATTTTTGTGCTCATCCCAACGGCAATGCCTTCCGCCCCATTGACCAGCAACAGCGGCACGGCTGTTGGAAGTACTTTAGGCTCCTGAAGAGATTCGTCGAAGTTTGGGCGAAAGTCAACAGTGTTTTTCTCGATATCCCGCAGCACTTCGATCGCGATGGGTGCCAACCGCGCTTCAGTGTATCGCATTGCTGCGGGAGGGTCGTTATCAATCGAACCAAAATTGCCCTGCCCGTCAACAAGTGGATAGCGCATCGCCCATTCTTGCGCCATGCGGACCATCGCATCGTACACCGACGCATCCCCGTGGGGATGGTACTTACCGAGCACGTCCCCGACCAATCGCGCAGACTTACGATACGGACGGTTTGGTAACAACCCGAGTTCATTCATTGCATAGAGAATCCGCCGCTGTACCGGTTTGAGTCCATCGCGTACATCCGGCAAAGCACGCGCGATGATAACCGACATAGCGTAATCGAGATACGCCGATCGCATTTCATCTTCAAAGAGCACAGGGACAATATGTCCAGAGCGGGAAATGTCCATGAACAGTCCGAAAAAGCTGAAAAAATCGTATGCCTAACGCGTCGCAAAAATACCGAATTTTACGTCATCTTAAGAGAAGATACCCCCACGACATACGTGGGCATTCCCTTGCTACGCCACATACACGCAAGCTGGAACTTCCCTTATCCAGTGCGGTGGTACGATGGATCATAGAACTTTGGATACCGCTGCGGATTCGCTTCATGCATAAGCTCGTAGGCAGCACGGAAGATATGTTCTGCTTCAGGTTTTGACCAATAATTACCGTCGGTACCGTATGCAGGACGGTGTTCTGCCGCCGATACGGTCCGTGGCAGTGAATCGAGGTAGAGGTAGCCATGTTGCCGCTCGATAACCTGCTGAAGCATATACGCAGTAGTTCCGCCCGGTACATCTTCATCAACGAACACAATGCGCCCCGTTTTCTTGAGCGAATCAACAATCACTCCCGCCCGATCGAATGGAATGAGTGTCTGAACGTCAATCACTTCGGCACTGATGCCGCACAGTTGGAGCTGCTCGGCCGCTTTCAATGCTATCCGGCACAGCGCACCATAGGTGACAATTGTTACATCGTCCCCAAAGCGGAGTATTTCGGGGACTCCGAGAGGGATAGTAAACTCACCGATATTGTCAGGCAAGCGTTCCTTAAGTCGGTAACCATTGAGTACCTCGACAATCAGTGCGGGCTCGTCACTGCGAAGGAGCGTATTGTAGAAACCTGCAGCACGCGTCATATCTCGTGGGACACACACATACATGCCGCGCACCAAATTGATGATGCCTGCCATCGGTGAGCCGCTGTGCCAGATACCCTCCAAACGGTGACCGCGCGTCCGCACAATCACTGGTGCTTTTTGTCCACCTTTGGTGCGCCACTGTACAGTCGCTAGATCATCGCTCATAATCTGCAAAGCATACAGCAGGTAGTCAAGGTACTGCACTTCCGCGATAGGACGCAAGCCACGCATTGCCATACCGATAGCTTGCCCGACGATTGTGCATTCACGAATCCCTGTATCGCTGACGCGCAGCGGGCCGAATACCTGCTGAAGTCCAGCAAAACCTTGATTAACATCTCCAAGCCGTCCAACATCCTCACCGAAAGCAATCACGCGGGGATCTCGCTGGAGCCAGTAACGGAAATTCGCGTTGAGAATCTCGAATCCATTGACAAGAGGGGACGATTCCGAATAGACTGGCTCGACGACAGGAACCAGTTCTGCGCGTTCATTCGACTGGCTGTACAGGTACGAGCTGTAGCGTTCCTGTTGGAGCTGTTGCATGCGGTCTTGCCATTCGATAAGTCGTACTGCCGATGGCAGCGGCTCGTTATATGTCAAGCAAAGCGCCTCATGGATTGCCGCAAAATAGTCGGCGCGGAATGGTTCACGCAGCGAGCGTAGCTGATCAAGTACCGGTTGAAATTTCGCAGGCGATTGGCTCTCCTGTTGCATTGCCTCGATCAGCGCAGTGACCTCCCCCAGTTCGGTGCGAATTGGCGTAATGTAGTCGTTCCAGGCTTGTTCTTTTGCAGCAGTCGTCTCCTCTTCGGCATTCTGCTCAGTGGAAACGATTTCTTCTTCCGTTGCAATGCCACTGGCGAGAATCCATTGTCGCATGCGACGATTGCAATCATGTTCAGTTTCCCAGTGGAGCCGTTCCTTGGACTTATAGCGCTCATGAGAGCCAGACGTTGAATGACCCTGCGGCTGCGTGAGTTCTACCACATGGATAATAGCTGGGAAGCCCTCGGTACGGACGCGCTCGGCAGCATACGCATAGAGTGCGACCAGACGTGGATAATCCCACCCCGGAACAGTGTAGATGTCAAATCCCTGCTGATCACCGTCGCGACGCTGAAAGCCACGCAGAATCTCGCTCAGGTTACCCTTCGTGATTTGATATTCATTGGGGACAGAGATGCCGTACTCATCATCCCATATCGAGATGATTGCTGGCGCTCTCAGAACCCCAATTGCATTGATTGCTTCCCAGAACATCCCTTCAGCACAGCTGGCATTACCGATGGTACCCCATGCAATTTCGCGCCCTCTCCGCGAAAACTCAGGGAAGTCGTGCAGCTCCGGAATCTCGCGATACAAACGTGATGCATATGCCAAACCCACAAGACGCGGCATTTGCGAACCAGTTGGTGAAATGTCTGCCGAGGAATTCTTCATCGTTGTAAGAGGCTTCCACGCACCGTCTGAGGTGAGCATCCGAGTCGCAAAATGTCCATTCATCGAGCGTCCTGCCGATGCAGGTTCCTTCCCGACGTCGGCTATCGCATACAACTGTGCAAAGAACTCTTGAATCGTCGCCATGCCGGCTGCAAACATGAATGTCTGGTCGCGGTAGTAGCCTGCACGAATATCCCCGGGTTCAAATGCACGCGCCATCGCTACTTGCGGTACTTCCTTGCCGTCACCGAAGATGCCGAACTTGGCTTTGCCCGACAGCACCTCACGCCGTCCGATAAGACTCGCCTTTCGACTTGCGACGCAGAGTGCATAATCGCGCAAGATGTCTTTTTTCGACGGCAAATACTGTTCTACTGCCAATTGTAGTAGATGCCCATTAGCAGTTTCAATTGTCGCGATGCCATCGGTATGCGTCTTGGCGTGCGCCATGCAGTCATGCCACAGGGTGGGACAATGCGAGCCAGGCAAAGATACGAACGTTCTTCTGCGTCGTCGGTAATTTGCGTAACATTTAGGATACTGTTTCATTGCTCGCTCGTATGTCACTTCTCGACGTTGTTATCATCCACCACAACACGCTCGAATTGACCCATCGGTGCCTCGACTCGATTTACCAGACTCGATGGGAGGGTATTGCATCAGTTACGGTTGTTGACAATGCTTCGACAGATGGTAGCCGCAAAGCCCTTGCTGCACGTTATCCCACAACTCGTTTCATACGGCTGGAGGAACCACATGGATACGCAGCAGCATGCAACATTGGCGCTCGATCTGGCTCTGCACCATTCGTTTTGCTATCGAATTCAGACGTCGAGTACACCCACGCATCTTTCGACAAGTGTGTCGCGCAGCTCCAAAGTGATCCGCGTATTGCGGTCTGCACACCGCGTCAGGTGTATCCTGATGGTCGTCCCCAACGCAGTTGGGGCTACTTTCCGGGCTGGCAGGAAATTATTGCTATTGCGTGCGGGATCGAAATGCTTCACAACCGTCGTGGGCACAGCCAGCACAGTGTGCGAGCAGTTCCATACTGTGATGGAGCAGCGCTCTTTTGTCGTCGTGACGCCTATGAGGCTATCGGCGGAATGGACGAGCGATTTGCATTTTTCTGCGAAGATGTTGATCTGTGCTATCGTTTCTGGATACATGGTTGGCACTGTCATTTTGTGCCGACAGCAACAATTGTTCACCATCGCGGTGCTACGCGACGCAGCGATGTAGCCAAGACACTTGCTTACGAAGCTGCGAACTTTCACGCAAAGCTCCGTTTTGTTAGCCACCATCAGCAGCGTGCCCGTGAGAGTGTACGACTCGGGTACATGGTTGTTTTCCGCTGGCGGAAATTGATACTACGCCTGCTTCGTGCTTTGGGGATACTTGAAGACACTGATGATGCCCGTCAGGCTGCTATCGAGCGCGGATTATTCACCACGGTAGCATCCACTAATGAACGCACCTGAAAGCATTTACCTTGTTGGCATCAACGCTATCGCCGAAGCCCTGCGCACTGGTGCACCAATCGAAAAGGTATACGTGCGGTATGGCAGCACACTTCCACCACCGTTGCGCCGTTTGGTAGCAGAAGCAGACATCCAGCTCACGGAGCTATCACGCGAAAAATTTGATCGGCTCGTGCGACAAATCGGCGGCACTCGCCATCATCCCACAGCGATCGCTCTTCGGCAGATGTATCGCACTGCTGAGCTGGATCAAGTGCTGACAATTCCTCAACACACCGGTTCGGGTTTAGTGGTGGTATGCGATCGTGTGTCCGATCCGCACAATTTCGGGGCCATCGTGCGGACTGCCGTTGCTGGCGGTGCCGACGCCGTCATCACTAGTACGCACGACAGCGCACCAATAACGCCTGTGACAATTGCTGCCGCGAGCGGAGCTTTCGAGCACATACCGATCGTCCGCACTGCATCACTTGTCGCTGCGCTCGATCGGGCGAAGCATCATGGCTGGTGGATCATCGGCTCAAGCAGCGACGGTGAGCAACTCTACACTGACCGACTCTATGACCGTCCGGTCATGCTCGTCGTCGGTAGTGAAGGGAGCGGAATGCGTCGCAGCATTCAGCGTCTGTGTGATGTCGTCGTTCGTATTCCGCTCGATCCACGTATGGAGTCACTCAACGTTAGCGTTGCAACCGGTATAATGCTCTTTGAGATTCGCCGGCAACGCACTAATGATGCGGGACTTCCACCGGCAGCAACATCAACACCGCTTCACGTCGCGACAGCCGCACAAGATCAAGCATCTGCCGGACCTGACGTTGCTGGCTTGGATTGAGAATCCTCGAAATAACTGTTTGCGTTTGTGCACCAATGATCGCATTCGACTCGTTGTCATCCTCCTCACCAGTAAAGCGCCGGATCATTTGCACGATGGCTTCTGAGAGGTCTTTCTGCTCAGGGAAAAATTTCAAGCGTGGTCGTTTATTGGGGACTACACCAATCCGACGCTTGGCAATCTCAATGGCATCAGCCAGCCCACAGACGACGTCAACCAAGCCGTGCTGTGCTGCAACATCACCCGTCCACACACGACCGTGTGCAACAGTGCGGATATCAGATACCGTTCGCTTCCGCCCGGCAGCCACGCGTTCTAAGAACCGCACGTATATGCTGTCGATCATGCTCTCGACAATTTGACGATCACTTGTGCGGGCAGGCAAGAGGGGATTCATGAACGTAGCGTTTGGACTTGTAGTCACGGTGTCGAAGGTGACACCAATCGAGTTCATTGTGCGCGAGAAATTTGGAATCGCAGCGATGACACCAATTGAGCCAGTGATGGTTTCACTGGCTGCGATGATTGTGTCGCAAGCACTTGCGATGTAGTATCCCCCTGAGGCAGCTACATTGCTCATCGAGGCATAGACAGGCTTTTTTGTCCGAGCGCGTTGGATTTCATGCCAAATCTCCTCACTCGCCTGTGCGGAACCACCCGGGGATTCAATACGGATGATGATTGCCTTGACTGTACTATCGTTAGCGGCTTTGCGTATGTCCTTGCATAGTGATACAGACGCAATTTCTTCGCCCTCACCACTGCTCTTTCCTGTACGAATCGTACCTACTGCTGAAACGATCGCAATAGTGTGTGATTCATCCAAGCTGCTGCTCGTCTGTGCGCGGGCATAGCGTGCATAGGCACTTGGACGCAGCGTCCGTAGTTTTTTCGTCGTATCGTTACCAAAAGTTTTTCGGCAGAGGAAGTCCTCGAATTGAATGTCGGTCATCAGGGCGTCAGCTAACTTGTTGCGGAGGAAGTCTTCCGAACGGTAGACACCGGCAAAGAGGAGCCGTTCGACTGTCGATTGTGGGATCTGTCGTGCATTGGCCACTGCTTCGACAAAGAGCCGATAACGTTGGTTGAGCACGTCGAGGATTTCTTGTCGGGCTGGCTCGCTAAATCGTGTGCGACTGAACTGTTCCCCAGCAGACTTGTACTCTTCGCGCTGAATTACTGTCCACGTGATGCCGAGCTTATCGCTAATGTTCTTGAAAAATGGAATTGCTCCACCGAATCCGTTGAATTCGACCATTGCCAGCGGTGCAAGAAAGATCGAGTCAGCAACCGACGCGATGTAGTAATCGGCTTCATTACCTCCATCGAGAAATGCATAAATCCACTTGCCAGACTTTTTGAACTGAAGCAGCTCACGGCGCAATTCACTTGCTTGTGCCATTCCTAAGCCGCGCGCATTCCGAAGCACGATACCATCCACTTTGTTATCGCTGGCTGCATAGCGAATCGCCGTGATTGCATCAAGCATGCTTGGACGAGATACTCCACTCAGTGGCGGCGCATACTGGTATTCTCGAACCCCCGACGATAGATTCAGCACCAAAATCGAGTGCTCGCGAACGCTCGGTGTTTCGTTACCATCCACTGAAAATGAACCGGCCGAGGCTATTCCAAAGATGATCAGCCCAATCAACAGCGCAATGCCGAGAACCATACCACCGAGTACCGCAACAATAATCACAAGCGGTATCCACCACCGCGAGCGTTGCCGTTGCGGTGGGAGTGGAACAGACATTGAATTTGCCATGGAAGATTGCCGATGATGTTTCACAATCGCGCGCAAATGTACGTCTATCTTCCCTACTTGTTTCACTGTTGCATGCTATTCGGTGACCGATTCAATAATACCGCATATCGAAACAGCGCTCTATGACTACGAGTTACCCCCTGAACGCATCGCCCAGCAGCCTCTTCCCCAACGCGATGAGAGCAGGCTACTCATTGCCGATCAGCGAAATGGCACGATCCAGCATTATCGGTTCTACGAGCTACCCTCACTTCTGCCAGACGGAGCGTACCTGGTGCGCAATACCACACGTGTTATTCCAGCACGCATCTTTGCGCGCAAAGCGAGCGGTGGCAGTGTCGAAGTGCTATTAGTCGAGCCTGCCGATGGTTCGCCACCAGAGCAAACATTAGGTCATGCGAAAAGCCAGTGGATATGTTTGATCAGGGGACGAAACATTCGTCCGAATACAGAGCTGGTCGCTGAGTGGATGAACTCTGGCATTCGTGTACGAATACTCGACCGTGACGGCATGTTTGCTCGCGTTGCCATTGAATGCTTCCCAGAAACAACAACGCTGGCTGAGCAACTTGCCCACGCGGGACGGATGCCACTACCACCATACATCCGTCGCACGCCAAGCTCCGACGATAGTGAACGCTACCAAACCATTTACGCCCGCACCGCTGGCTCAGTTGCTGCGCCCACGGCAGGCCTTCATTTTACGGAGCGGGTATTGACCGAACTTGAACGCCGCGGTATTGACATTCTCGATGTGGTTTTGCATGTCGGACCAGGAACGTTTCAACCCCTTCGTGCCGACGATGCATGGCAACACACGATGCACGCCGAGCGCATCCGTGTCGAACGTGATACGATTGCCACACTTGCTACGTTGACCGCTACTCCCAACCGCAGCTGTTTTTGTATTGGTACAACATCGGTGCGAACCATCGAGACGCTCTACTGGCTCGGCGTAAAAGTGCACTCCAACCGTCAAGCAGATCCCACAATCCTAAGGCAACACGAGCCCTACTGTGCCACGCCACCGCCACAGGTAGATGCCCCAACTGCGCTCAAGTCGCTCGTTGGCTGGCTCGACGATCGGAGACAAAAAACTCTCGAAGCATCTACGCAGTTGTACATTGTCCCAGGCTACCGCTATCGAATCGCGGATGGTATGATCACAAACTTTCATCAGCCACGCAGCACGCTCTTGTTACTTGTAGCAGCGTTTGTCGGTGACTGGTGGCGTACCATTTACGATGAGGCACTTGCCCGTGGCTATCGCTTCCTCAGTTACGGCGACGCCTCTCTGCTGATCGGTGCGCATGATTCCCGCAGTTAGTTACTGCCGTAACCGACGATACAGAAGAAACTGTGGTTGTACGGTAATATCGCGAATCCAAGCAGGTGCATTGACGACTGGAGTGATCATCTCTGCTCCGCTCGCAAGCTGCGTTCGCAGGACTCTGACAGTGATGGGAATCTCCGCCTGCTCGAGAAGTCGCTCGATGTCTTCTAAGCCGCCACGAATCGTAACGGTCACGTGCGATGGTATAAGCTCCTTGGTTGTTGCCGGCCCCGGCTCGAGCACAACAGGCACATCGTAATACGTAGCTTCAGCAATTTGCTGCACGACAGCCTTGACCAAGACACGCTCAGGGAGTACACGGAGAATCGGAGAACGCTCAAGCTCGACCAGCTCTACAATGCTTCGATGTACATTCTGGCGAACTAACGATTGAGTTTGCCAACCTCGAATCGTATCGAGCACACTTCGCGATCCGATTAGGAGTACCGAATCAGGTACAAGAACAAGTGGACGCGATACGAGATAACCATCAGCTGTAGCGAAATGGATGTCAGGCGAGATGGGAACTTTTTTCTGTGAAACACTGCTGAGCCGGTACTCGATACTCTGTGGCTCAATTCCTATCAGACGCAACTGTGCGGGTGAACGGAATCCCGATCGCAGATCAGATTCCGTCAACTGACCCTGTCGTTGTCGTGAAGTAACCTCAACAGTGATCCTCATCGAACGATCCAGGTACAGCGCATTGAGAAGATTCCATCCACTCCCGCGGAGCCGAACATCCAGTTGACCGGGTAAGGGTGAGTCGAGCCACTGATCCGACGGAACACGAACCTGCAACTCAACCGGTACAGTCACTTCATACTCACCCTGCAGTGTGATATACAGCCAGAGCATCACGCTCAGCACAAACGAGAATACTGCTGTACGGATCGATAACCGCATCGCTACCGGACACGATGACGTCGAACTAAATATTCTCGGAGAAGCCGATCGAACGGCTGATCAGTAACTGCTTGCATGTAGTCGATATTCGCAGCATAGCAAATTGCCTTGATCTGTTCGATAAACTCCTCGACGGCAGCGGTGTATGCTGCACGCAATTGCAGTGGCTGCGTGATCATTTCTTCACCGGTTTCCATATCACGGAATGTTGCTGCAAGACCGAAGCGGAAGTCCAGCTCACGGCGATCGAGAATGTGAATGGCGATGACCTCGTGCCGATCGTGACGGAAATGCTTTAGGCTCGTGGCAACCTGCTCGATGTCATCGAAAAAATCACTCATGACAATGACCAAGCTGCGCCGATTCAAACGCTCAGCAAGGAGTTCGAGCGAACGTGCAGTGTCTGTTTTCTGGGATGGTTGAGCACGATCAAGTGCAGCCAGAAGTTCGCCGATATACGACCGACGTGCTCGCGGAGGAAAATACTGCGCCAAGGTGTCGTCATAGAGAGCCAACCCTACAGCATCTTTTTGCAACATCGCTAAGTACGCAAGCGCCGCTGCCAGATACGTTGCATATGTGAATTTGCTGATCATACCATCAGAAGCATATGCCATCGAAGCGCTTTGGTCCACTGCAATGACTGCCCGAAGATTAGTCTCCTCCTCAAATTGCTTGACGTAGTACCGATCAGTGCGTCCGAGCACTTTCCAGTCGAGATAGCGCAAATCATCGCCGGGATGATAGGCGCGGTGCTCGGAAAATTCTGCACTAAAGCCATGAAACGGTGAACGATGCATACCTGTCAAAAATCCCTCGACGATAAGTCTGGCACGCAGCTCCATCGTTGCTATCTGCGATACGACACGGGGGTCAAGGTACTTCGCTACAATATCCATGGCGGTATCTCGTAGTAGGCGCTGCAAAGATAGCCACCACTGTCATTGCGCCGACGTGGAAATCGATTCGTTGTCCCATAGTTTTGATGTCAACTCGCCACAGTACTGGTCTGAGCGGTACCGCACTGGAAATACACAATGGGATTTAGGCACCGAAACACCAGTATTCACTGCCCTCGTTGAGCAAATTGACTTCCCCAAGCCGAGCACCAATAGCCGCTTGCGTGTACTTGTGCCAGGCTGTGGATACGGACACGACGCATTGATGATGGCTCGACGTGGCTACGAGGTGACCGCTGTTGATTTTGCACCCGAACCACTTGAATATCTTCGCCAAACATCGCATATCGCTGGGGTAGAGATCGAAACAGTATGTTCGGATATCTTCATGCTTCCTGAACGCTATGCCGAGACGTTCGATATTGTGCTCGAGTATACCTGTTTCTGTGCAATTGCCCCGTCGCGCCGTGCGGAGTATGCCAACGTCCTCGCACAAGTTCTCAAGCCAAACGGACTGTTAGCAGGGCTATTTTTCCCACTCGACGAGCTGCAGCGACACGAGCCTCCGTTTACGGTTAGCGAAAACGAGGTTCGCGAGCACTTTGAACAAGCTGGATTTGTGCTTATCAGTAGCAAGGTTCCTTTGGAATCTCATCCAGCACGTGCGGGGCGTGAGCGCTTGATGATTTTCCGCAAACCACTGTAAACCCAACGCAGATGGACGTTACACTCGAGCTGGTATCCAATTTCCACTTTCACGCCAGCACAGGCAGTCGCATCGAATTCGACGTGGATGCACACACTACAACCCCACACGGTCCATCGCCGATGCAACTACTCTTGGCGTCTGTGCCTGCCTGCGCAGCAATGGATATTGTCAGCATTCTGCGTAAGCAACGTGTGGGGATCGCTGCATTTACAGCAACGGCACATGGCGAGCGCGCTGCTGAACATCCCCGCGTCTTTACGACCATTCATCTTCATTTTGTGCTCGTTAGCGCCGATGCGACCGAGCAGCAACTACGGCGCGCTATCGAGCTATCCGAACAGAAGTATTGCAGTGCGTGGGCAACTCTTCGTGCCAGCGGCTGCACTATTACATGGTCTTCAGAACTTCATAGACCCAAGTAATCACAATTGCCACGAATCCATATGGCACTGCTTGTTTTGCTTCGTCACGGTCAGTCTGAATGGAATAAGGAAAACCGTTTCACCGGATGGATTGATGTTGACCTCTCTGAGCGCGGCATCGAAGAAGCACGAGCTGCAGGAGAAGCACTCCGCGTTGTACCGATCGACGTTGTGTTCACCTCTGCATTGCGCCGTGCAAAGCGTACCGCGACGATTGCACTGGACGTTGCCGGAAAGACCGATGTTCCGATCATTGAGGACCAAGCGCTCAACGAGCGCCACTATGGCGATTTGCAGGGCATGAACAAGGAAGAGGTCGCTCGTCGCTTCGGTGAAGCACAGTTCACGCTCTGGCGCCGCAGCTACGATGTGCCGCCACCTAATGGCGAATCACTCAAAATGACACAAGAGCGTGTGATCCCCTACTTCAACCAAAACATTCTCCCTCGTTTACGTGAAGGGAAAAACGTTCTCATTGTCGCACATGGAAACTCGCTTCGTGCCCTCGTTATGGTGCTGGAGGGTCTCTCCCCAGAACAAATCGTAACAACTGAAATACCAACAGGCGTGCTCTTCGGCTACGAGATCGCATCGGACGGTAGTGTCCGTGCAAAATTCGACGACATCCGGCAGTATGCTGCCAATGCGACAAATCAAGCTACTGCTTAGCGCAGAACATCGACTGTTCCAATCCAGCGCTTGGAGCCGGTGCGGATAACGAGCGTGTACGAACCAGCAGGAAGCTGACCAACAGGCACGAGTGCTGTATTCGACTCCGGCAGTGGCATTCCAAGAACGCGACGCCCCACCACATCATACAGCGCAGCTTCCGCATCCCCACTGAGCAACAATGCAGAATGAATGGTGACAACATCAGTAGTGGGATTGGGCGCTACGATGATCGTTTGTTGCTCCGTCTCGCCATCAAGAAGGCGAATACTGCTGCGCTGTTCGACGGCAGAGTGCAGTGGTACCGGTGGAACAATAGAAAATCTCTGTACCGGTGACCACTCGCTGCGCTGGGAACCACGGCAGGCAGTAACGCGCCAATAGTAATCGCCTCGCGGAGTAGGTTGAGTAACATCAATCCATGGTTCGACTGTTGTGTATTCGACTGCGTTCTCGAAACGACCATTCGTAGCAATCTCGACACGATAGAGTGTTGCGCCAATACATGGCGTCCAACTGAAGCGAATGCTTTCGGTGTATGCCAGCGTTGCTCCCTCGGCAGGAATGAGCTGACGCGGCTGTTCGATAGTCCATTCGACCGTGCTTAGGCGAACGGGGACACTCCACGCACTCTGCGCGGCATCATTCAATGTTTGCACTCTCCACCAGTACGATTTTCCTGCTTCCAATCCCGCAACGGTTGCACGCACCCAGGTTTTGCTCTGCAGTATAAGCGCATCGGTGCGTATCGTCGAAAAATCACGTTGTTCGGAAATCTGGAAGCGGTAGTAGCGTGCACCGGGGATAGATTCCCATCGCAGCGTCGCGCTCTGTTCGTCGTTGTAGGAAGCAATAAGCTGCTGTGGAGGATGAAGCGCTGTTATGTTTGATCCTACGCCACCGAATGTTGCACATGCAGTAGCGACCATCAACCAGAAAATGCGACGGATTGCACACATGGCTGCTACTCGAATTCGTGAATAACATATCCATCCTCCCTGATCATTGTTGCCGCGTGCAATCCCTGCGTGCGGTTACTGCGTAATTTTTCGGTGTGTACCGAAAAAACTTGAACACTCATCACATGACAACTGCAACACGCTATAGTTCAGACCTTGCATCGCAACGTCGCCGGATGCTCATTATTCTTGGTAGGCTCGCCAAGGAATATCCCGGAAAGTTTGAGGGATTGAATTTTACAACACCCTTTCAACTCCTGATTGCGACAATCCTCTCAGCACAATGCACCGACGAACGTGTCAATAGCATCACCCCTAAGCTTTTTGCCACATATAGAACACCCGAAGATTTCGCCTCGATTCCTCTCGAGAAGCTGGCGCAGGACATTAAGCCGACAGGCTACTACAACGCAAAAGCACGCAACATTCAGGCATGCTGCCGCATATTGATCGAGAAGTTTGGCGGCACGGTACCCCGAACGCGCGAAGAGCTTATTCAGTTGCCAGGAGTTGGGCGCAAAACAGCAAACGTCGTCCTCAGTCAAGCCTTCGGGGAGCAGACAATCACCGTTGATACCCACGTTGGGCGACTGGCTAACCGTCTGGGTTTTGTTACGACTCCTGATCCGCTTCAAATCGAAACGGCGCTGATGGATATCACTCCACAGCAGCGATGGAATGATATCGGGAATCTGTTCATCACACACGGACGGAAAGTGTGCACTGCTCGCAAGCCACACTGCGATCGCTGTATCCTGGCCGACCTTTGCCCATCAGCTCTTGTGATTCCACAGGGGAAGCCTGCAGGCATGTCCAAAAGGCAAATAGCACGCGCAAGGGTTGATACAAGGTCATCGCGTACCGCTGCTACGTCACAACCAGATCATCAGCCTCGCCGGATACGCTCGAGAAAGTAGTGCTGTGCAACAAATGGTTTTTCCCCTTCAGCAGGTTGCCGTTTGATACGCTTTCCATCTGGCATCACGACGCGTGCCTTGACGTTATCAGACCAATAAATATTGAAGATATCACACAGCTCGTCCTCAATTCGTGTATCAGGTATGGGCAGCAATGTTTCAATGCGGCGATAAAAGTTACGGGGCATCCAGTCGGCGCTGCTAATGTAAACTCGACGATCACTCCCGCGTTCGACGATAAAGAGCCGAGAATGCTCCAGGAATCGCCCGACAATGCTCCGGACCTCGATTGTCTGGCTGATTCCTGGTACACCCGGTCGAAGACAGCATATTCCACGCACAATCAATCGAACACTCACACCAGCTATCGAAGCGCGATAGAGTGCTCGAATGATGTCGGGGTCAACCAATGCGTTGAGTTTTGCACTCAAACGGCACGGAATACCTTCTTGTTGGGTAGCGATTGTTTCTTCGATTTCTGTGAGTACGGCTCGACCCAACGTATGCGGTGCGAGCACGAGCATGTCAGTTGCGACATTCTGCGCACCAGCAGTAAGCATGTTGAACAGGTGAGCAACGTCCCGAACGATCTGTTGTCGTGCTGTAAAATAGCCAAAGTCCGTGTAGATCCGTGCCGTCATTTGATTGTAATTTCCTGTCGCCAGGTGCACGTATGTTCGTAGCGAACCCGCCTCACGCCGGACAATCATGAGCGCTTTTGCGTGGACCTTCAGTCCCAGCACGCCATAGATAACATGAACGCCTGCCTGTTCGAGCTGACGAGCCCAAATAATGTTGTTCTCTTCATCAAATCGTGCTTTGAGTTCAACAACTGCCGTGACGCTTTTACCGTTCATTGCTGCTGTTTTGAGAGCTTCGATGACTGGCGAATCGCCACCAGTTCGATAGAGTATGATCTTGACAGCAATTACCGACGGGTCATCTGCTGCCACGCGCAGCAATTTGACGACGGTGTTGGAAAACGAATCAAACGGATGGTGAACCAATACATCGTGAGTACGAAGCTGCTCGAATATGTGTTCTGGTTCGCCGATAAATTCTGGTGGAATACGTGTTGTAAAGGGTTGATCTTTCAAATGGCGCATGTCGAGTCGCAAGAGCACCAGAAAATCCGATAGGTTCATCGGCGCTCGTAATTGATAGACGTCGTCCGGACTCAATCCGAGCGATTGCATAATCAAGTGACGCAACGAATGCGGCATTGCAGCGTCTACTTCGATCCGCACCGCATCAGCACCCCAATTGCGCACACGCGTCTGTTCGGCAATTTCACTGAGCAAGTCTTCGGCTTCGTCTTCAGCGATTTCCAACTCGGCATCACGTGTGACTCGGAAGCAATAGCTATCGCGGATATGCCACCCGCTGTAGAGTCGATCAGCGTGCGCTTGAACGACGTGTTCAAGCAACACAAATGCCGCATCGTTTCGATCCGGAATGCGCAACAAGCGCGGCAAAACTGGCGGTAGATGTAACACCCCAACAGCACGCTTTGCGCGGTCACTACCGGAACGAAGAATGAAAGCGATGTTGATGCTCCGATTGAGCAGGCGTGGGAAAGGATGACCAGGATCAAGTATAAGCGGCGTCAGAACCGGGAAAACATCTGTCGAAAAGTAGCTTTCGAAGTACTGACGCTGCTCGCTGGATAATTCGGCGTACGGGATGATACAAATCCCCTCTTCGGCAAGCTTTGGCAACACATCGTCAAGTAATGCACGCTCATGCCGTGCATATAAGTCTATCAATCGCTGGCGAATGAGTCGAAGCTGTTCATGCGGTGGAATGCGATCGGGAGTCGGTTCGATGATCCCAGCTTCGATTTGCTCTTTGAGCGCTGCAACCCGGATCATGAAGAATTCATCCAGGTTGGACATCACGATACACAGCAACTTGAGCCGTTCCAACAGCGGATGCGATGGATCGAGTGCTTCCTCAAGAACCTCCTCTTGAAAATCCAGTGCGCTCAGCTCACGATTGAAATACAACGATGGATCGTGCAAATCAGGCACTGCCGGCGCTTTCCCGTTGGGAGACACTTTCGCTTGTCGTGTTCGTGTACGTTTCATCGATGTTCAGTCTCTATTGCTACGATACGACGATACTGACGAACGTATTGAGCAATTCCGTGAGCTATTGTAAGCGCTAATTTGTCGCGATACGCTGCCGAACGAAGCAGTTTTTCCTCGTCAGGGTTACTCAAAAATCCTACCTCGAGCAGCACAGCCGGCATTGATGCACCGACCAACACCAAGAAACCTGCACTTTGTACTCCTCGCGATACCGTCCCCAAACGGTGTGTGATCATGCTATCGAGAATAGCTGCGCAGAGATGACTAAGCTCCAAAAATCCCTGCTGGGCAACCGATGCCACAATATGTTGTTGAGCCGACAAAGCACTATACTGTATGCTATCCGATTCAAATCGGATAGATGCGTTTTCTCTCGATGCAACCGCTGCAGCCTGATCAGTTCGCGCAGGACTTAGGACGTACACTTCAATTCCTCGTGCAGGATGCGGTTTTGTCGGTGCAGCATTGCAGTGAAGAGAGATAAACAACTTCCCGCCGTTTTGGTTTGCAATCTTACCACGGCGATGTAACTCAACAAAACGGTCATCGTGGCGAGTCAAGACAACTCGAACGGATGGCAACATCTTCCGTACATACTGTGTGACCCGCTGTGCAAGAGCAAGTGTAATGTGCTTTTCGTACGTTCCTCGAACACCAATCGTACCGATATCAGCACCACCATGTCCAGGATCAAGAACGATGCAATCAAATGCCCATCGGGTTGAATGAATTTGCTGTGGAACGATTTCAACCACAAGCACGCGCGCTGATCGGAAAAATGAGCGCACCTGACGCTCGGAATTTACCAACTGCATTCGTACGCATTGTGCTGTGCCTATTGTATCGAGCCAATAGCGACGCAAACGGATGCGCCGGAGTGGTTGTAGCAGTTTCTTGGAGATCCGAACTTGCTCCATGCAGCATTCAACGAGAGCACCGCGATGTATAACCGAGATGCGCTCCGATGGGATTGCCGCATCGAATGTCAGCACAATCCGGGTCGTGTCCCCAGCAAATGTCGCTTCGAGGTGTTCAAGCGTGATTGGCGGTTCTTCGAGCGGCATAAGCGCAGCAGACGCCAGCAGCGGCGAGCTACGACGAATTGATAGTGTTTGTGATGACGACTGTTTCTGGAGTCGCTCAAGTGACGGACGACGCAATCTCGGCGGTATATCGTATCTGGGCGGTGGCTGTTTCTGTGTCGTTCCAGATGCTTGATACTCGATGATTGTCGCACGTCGGCTTTCTGGTTGCCACCGAAGTACACCAGCGATAGAAAGTAATCGCATACATTCATCAAGTGGAACAAGTGCTCCGCTTTCGCTTGCTATTGAAGGTAATGTACTTTGCAACACCCAGCGGACACCACCGCGTTCGAGCACAACAAAAAAACACGGTGCTGACCACTGCATGCGAAACGTCTGTGTGCTCATTTCGTCGGGAAATCGAAAACGACCGATAGCTTTCGCCAGCGCTTGGAATGAGACATATTGCTGTGTGCCAACAGGTATAATTGGAACAGTTCGGTCACGCTTCCCATCAATGAGCCTAAGAC
This sequence comes from Chlorobiota bacterium, assembly GCA_026416585.1. GTDB lineage: Bacteria > Bacteroidota > Ignavibacteria > Kapaibacteriales > NICIL-2 > NICIL-2. The sequence goes on from JAOAEV010000025.1 coordinate 62,374, forward strand.
GCTCTTGTGTATGTGACGTTGCCAGTGCAACAGTTGTAACAAGGAGAAAAAAGAGAGCCATCATGGTCGGGAGATGACGTTGTCTGCTTCGATAAGCACCAAACGTTGAATATCCGGACGACGCTCGCTTCCCAAAGTGCCAGCGAGTTTGTAATACCGTTCCGCAGTTGGTCGCCAATATATCCGCCATCGCTCCATCAAATACTCCACCGGTACACCACTTTCTGCAAGAATGATGCCACCGGTATGCCGCAGAGAAAAGGGTGTTAGCTGCAATGCATCATTTTCTGTTCGAATCTGTGCGCGTTCGAATAAGCTCCCAATTGCCACATGCATGGAACGGATACTCAGACGCTGTCCGAGCGAGCGTCGGCTCATACTCCGAAAAACCGGATCGGTTGATGCAGCACTGGGAAATAGTGCGACGTAACACTGGAGAGCACGTGCCGCTGTTTCTGGGATTGCTGGACGTTCGGCTTTGGCATGTCGCCCTTTTCCTCGCACGCGCGCATACCACTTTCGACCGACTTGCTCGATATCGCCGATATCGAGGTAGTGCAGTTCGATTTCTGATAGCCCCGCACCGAGCATCAAAAGGACAAGCGCACGGTCACGGCATGTTTGTTCATCATCCCCCTCAAGGAGTGCAAGCAATTTGTCAAGTTGTTCAATAGTCAATGCTCGCCGGTGATAGCGTGACGGCCGTTTGCCGCCAATGACCAATCGTGCTGGATTTTTTGCGAGGACTCCTTGCTCGACAAGATACTGGCAAAAACGTCGCAGTGCGGTCAGGTACTGCGACATTGCCACTTCCGTCAGCCCGACCCCGCCATGTCCCCGTCGGCGTCGTTTCCGATGCAGTAGATAGTTTCGATAGCGCTCGACATCGGCGGGCGTAAAACGAAAACGCCGTTCAACAGAGCTAATGTAGTACATGAATTCCCGCAAACAGCGCTTATACGTCCCGACCGATTGTTGCGAATACCCTTGCAACGAAACGATGTACCGCGCGATCCATTCAGAGATATCCTGCGCGGGAAGCCAAACTGGCTCGAAGGTGTCTTCTGCTCCTGGAACAAGAGCTATACGATTAACCGGCATTGGACACTTGGCTCGATTCGACATTCTCACCAGAAATAGCGGCCGTCCAGCGATTAAAGTACATCATCAAGACTGCTGTCACAGGAACTGCAACAATCAAGCCGAGCAGACCAAAAAAGTGTCCGAAGACAAACAATGCAGCGATGAGCATCACTGGATGCAAACCGACTCGCCTGCCCGTTACCCGTGGATCTATCAGGTACGCGCCGATAAAATGCAGCAGATTGATGATGGCTGCAACAAGAAGAATATCAAGTAGCGGTTGCGATGATTGTGCCATGATGATGGTCACAACCGCGATCAGTAAACTCGCCAGAAGACCGACGTACGGAATTGGGTTGAGCAACCCACACAGAACGCCGAGAAAAACACCATATGGAATTCCAGCGATCACAAATGCAAGCACTGCCATTGTCCCAACAAACGTCGCAGTGATAAGCTGACCACTGATATATGCTCGGATAATACCGTTGATCAGGATCAAATCGCCAAGCATGCGTGGTGAACGCTGCTCTAACACGCGCCGCACAAGCATTGCTAATCGCGGCATGTCCGTCACAAGATAAAACGTCAGCAGGGGCACCAGTATAATGTTGACAAGCTGGGCAACGACGCCTGCAGCACCCTCGAGAAATGACACAACAAGCGAAAACACGTACTGGGAAATACCTTCCAATCGTGGTATAAGGTAGTCCTGAACAAGCGAACGCACTTGCCCACTGGGTATCCCCAATGCACGTAGCCACTGGTAGAACTGCCGACTTTCCAAAAAACTTTGAGCAGCCGCAACGAAGGACGAAACACTCTTGACCAGCTCCTGCAATTGAGACCACACCACAGGAGCGAGAAAAACTGCTAAGAGCGTAATGATACCAACCAGAACGATGTTGATAAGCAGTGCCGACAACCAGCGCGGTACTCTCCACCGCTCCATGCGCGTTACGAGCGGATCGAGTATGTATGCCAAAAAGAAACTCAACGCAAAGGGCAGAAGAAGCGTCCCTAAATCAGTGAGAATCCACAAAGCAAAGATCAGCGTTGCCCAGTTAGACATAATGCGTGCAAGCGCAGAAACGCGCCGCATGGGAACAAGAAACACCATTGCACTTGCGTAGAGAATCAGTGGCGCAAGTGGAACGATAAGTAATCCAGTCGCTGTGAGAAATCCCGCAAGTAAAAGCGCGGCGGCAGTCAGTCCCCCCACACGGAATATAGTATCCACCTCAACATCACCCTCGATGTGCCACGCTTAGGCATCGGTAGGCATGCTATCCCTCTGGCAAAAGCGATCATATGCTTCAATAAGCATACGTGCAATTGATTCCGGGTACTGCCCTTCTATCTGATGCCGATGAATCATTGCGGCAAGCTTGCCATCAACAAAAAGTGCCATTGAGGGGGATGACGGTGGCTGCCCTGCAAGATAGTGCTCCCGGACGTACTGGGTTGCTTCAACATCCATCCCTGCAAAGACTGTCACGCAATGATCAGGTCTGACCGAGTGACGAAGCGATAGCGCAACAGCCGGACGCGCACTCCCCGCGGCACATCCACACACAGAATTAATAACCAGCAGCGTTGCACCACTTCGTGACAATGCGCGATCGACATCTTCGACACTGTGCAACTCTTCGAACCCTAACCGCACAAGCTCTTCGCGCATCGGGGCAACAAACAAAGGGTCGTACCGCATGGCGTTTCTCAATGGTGGTAGGATTGCACCTACAAAACTACGACACTCCCGCATCTTTGCGGCGCCGAACAGATGCATTCAGAAGAATCATGCTCATCACAACCATTGACCAAATGCACCGGTGGAGTGCTCAGCAGCGCCGTGACGGCAAACAGATCGGTGTAGTCCCAACAATGGGCTATCTCCACAATGGACATTGCTCCCTAATCAAATGCGCATCGAACGAGTGCGACGTTGTCGTCACAACGATTTTTGTCAATCCACTGCAGTTCGGTGTCGGTGAAGATTTCGAACGCTACCCACGCGATCTGCAACGCGACTACACCATCGCCAGTGATGCTGGAACTACCGTCGTCTTTGCTCCGCGAACCGATGAGATGTATCCGAGCAATTACGCAACGTTCGTTGACGTCGGACCAATCGGAGAAAAATTCGAAGGTACTTTTCGTCCGGGCCACTTCCGTGGCGTCGTGACTGTGGTTGCAAAGCTTTTCCACATTACTCAACCCCATCTTGCCTATTTCGGCCAAAAGGACTATCAACAAACCCTTGTAATTGCACAACTAATTCGTGATTTGAACTTCGATATTTCGATGGTAGTGCTCCCGACTGTGCGCGAGCATGATGGCTTGGCAATGAGTTCGCGAAATGTGTACCTTTCACCGGAACAGCGACATCACGCAACCGCTCTTTATCGCGCACTACAAGCTGCGACGAATGCTATCAACAGCGGTGAACGTCGAAGCCATGCACTGGCGGAGCTCATGACCAAGGTAATTGCAGATAATGACCATGTCCGTGTTGATTATGCTGCTGCTGTACAGGCTGGCACACTGGAGGAAGTCACCGAATTTTCCTCTGGGGAACAAGCTGCACTGCTCGTTGCTGGACGGATTGGACCAATTCGATTGATCGACAACGAGCTTGTGACAATACCTTAGGACAGATCGAGAACAAACACATCATTCCCCTCGAGTCGAACAGGAATCTCTGCAAGCGGCTTGCGAGGAGGGCCAGTTATTACACTACCATCAATAGAAAACATACCACCATGACAAGGGCAAATGAATCGTTCTTCAGGATTATGCACCAGCCGAACCGTGCAATTGCCGTGGGTACAGCGTAAATCGAGCGCACGGATATCTTCGCCTTCGACACGAACAAAGATTTGCCTCCCCCCGACATTTGCCTGAGCACCACCGCTCGATGATGTTTTGAGCTGATCGAGAGTACACACCCTCACTTTACGTGATTGCAAACGAACCAGATCGTTTCGCTGGAATAAACGCCCCGCAGCAATGCCAACGAACGCAAGCCATGAACTATGCAACACCCATTGGAGTAACTGGCGACGTGTCATTCTGATTGAGGCTCAATACGTTGACAGAGTTCAATCAGAACACCGCCTGTGGTTTTCGGATGAAGAAATGCAATCGCCATGTTATGCGCTCCTTGCGTCGGGTGCTCATTGAGTAAAACAATACCGGACTCTTTCAATCGCACGAGGTCGGCAGAGATCTCGTTGCTTTCAAACGCCAAGTGGTGGATACCTTCGCCACGCTGCTGAAGAAACCGTGCTATCGGCGAATCATCGGACATTGGAGCAACCAGCTCAATACGAACGTTACCAATCACGAACGAAGCAACTTCTACCTTCTGTTCTGGCACAACTTCACGGTGAATTTCATCAGGTTGGAATATTCGGCGATATAGATCCACGCTTTTTTCAATGTCGCTAACAGCAATACCGATATGTGCAAGTTGTCGAATCATGCTTGCGTGCTGTGCAAGGGTTCGTTCCTAACGATTTGATCTTCCAACTGACGGAGTTGCTCTGGCGTATTAACGCCAAGGAACTGCTGCCACTCATCGCTTCGCCATGCAGAGACTGATTTACCTACCCTTCGCAGCAAAGCAACAGCATCGGTTAGGTAGTATTCACCCTGAACATTGTTATCCTCAATACTTTGGAGCGCAACAAAGAGGTGCTCTGCATCGGCTGCATAGATACCAGTATTGATCTCGTCAATAGCACGTTGGTTGGGCAACAGGTCCGCTTCTTCGACAATCGCTTCCAACATGCCGTCACTTGAACGAATGACACGGCCATATCCCTCGGGGGCTGGAACAGTAGTCGTCAGCACACTCAACGCTGTCCTCGATTGGCGATGGTGCGCGAGAAAATCACGAAGTGTTGATGAACGAACAAGCGGAACATCGCCATTGACGATCAGCAAGGTTGCCGGCATCTCGGTGATAACAGGAGCTGCTTGCATCACGGCATGAGCAGTACCACGCTGTGGTTCCTGGATCACATGTTCGACGACTGGGAACCACTTTCGCAAATACTCAAGAACTTGCTCGCGACGATACCCAACAACGACAATAATCCGATCAAGTCCAACCAAGCTGAGCGTTTCGAGGACATGCCCGATCAGTGGCTTACCATTGAGGGGCACTAAGACTTTTGGCACCTCTGCATGATTCATCCGTGTGCCTTTGCCCGCAGCCAAGACGATACCGATTGTACTCATCGAACGTCAGGGTATCCAGCGATGTGGTTCCACGATATGGTCGAGTTCGACAATGTTATTCCGCTCATCAACCAGCACGACAGTAGGGCGGTGTCGCCGTGCTTCCTCATCGGTCATCTCAGCATAGGTGAGAATGATCACGCGATCGCCGACATGACCCTTACGCGCAGCCGCACCATTGAGGCAAACGACGCCACTTCCCCGCTCACCAGGTATCACATAGGTCTCAAATCGTTCCCCATTGTTGATGTTGAGCACCGATACCTGCTCATACGGCAACATATCAGCAGCCTCCATGAGCTGCTCGTCAAGCGTGAGACTGCCTTCGTAGTGAAGATTGGCTTCCGTAACAGTTGCTCTATGGATCTTCGATTTGAACATGATCCGTCGCATACCCGCAACAGCATATTGGGAATATTTGTTGCAAAGTTACGAGAGCGTAAACGAGCAGCAATGCCATGTATTTTGTGTTGTTATTATCGGCGTAGTGACCGTAATCGGTCGCTCGGATCTACCAAGGATGTAATTCGAATACCGAAGTGCTTGTCTATGACAACGACCTCACCTTCGGCGATTTTGCGACCATTGACCAGTACATCCACTGGTTCGCTGACAAGTTTGTCGAATTCGACCACAGAGCCACGTGTGAGACGAAGAATATCCCGGATCATCATCGTTGTTCGTCCCAGCTCAATCGAAAGAACCAGCTGTAAGTCGTAAAGCAAATCAAGCTTGGGATTGAGCCCTTGTGCATTCTGTTGTGCTGACTCTGAACCCGTCGTATTGTCAAGTTCACTAAAAGTAGGCTCCGAAACGACTACCTTTTCCTGCTCGGACTGCGAGGACTGCTCTGGCATTGCCTTGAGCATTGCATCAATTTCGTCTTGTGTCAGTGTCATTGAACTATCATCAAAAGTGTTACTTGCTGTATAGAAGGACTTCTTCAGAACTAAGGATGCGCGTGATGCGTACCGCTTTGTGGTTATCAACTTTGCCTGGGCGTCCAGCAAAGCGCGGTCTATTGTCAATTTTTATCGGTAATTCACCAGTAATCTCTGTATCAAGTTTGAGAACGTCTCCGATACTGAGTTCGAGCAACTCACCAACGGTAATGGTAGCTTTACCTAATTCAGCAGTGATCGGCAGCTCGAGCACACTCAACAATTGCTGAAGGATTTGTGCGCTTTCTTGCTCACGGTTTCGGCGCCTGCCGGCGATTTGCGCACTGAGTGTTTCCGTGTTTAGGCGGGCAATGACCTCCTCAAGCGCAAACGTCGGATAACATACGTTCATTACAAAGGCATTGAGCCCTATGCTAACATCGAACGAGACAACCAAAACAATCTCTGAGGCAGGCGCAATCTGTACAAAATCTGGCTCGCTCTCGAACCGATTGTAGCGAAACGTGCACTCGGTCACCGATTTCCACGCCGACGACAAATCGGTGAGAATATGCTCAACTACTCCACGTAATACAGCCTGCTCGATTGGTGTAATCGAGCGTGGTTTGCGTTGCTGTTGTTCGGCACTTCCCCCCAGCAGGCGCTCAATGAGTGTCAACGCTAATGGCGGACCAATCTCAAGAACACCGCTTCCATCGGCTCCCTCGATATCAAACACATAGAGACAGTTAGGGTTGGTAACTGAGAGAATGTACTCGGAATAGAACAACTGATCAACCGACGTGACATTGACCGTTGCAACGGTCTGGAGCTTCGAAACAAAGTAATAGCTCAGAGTTTCGGCAAACGTCTCGTGGATATTCTGGATAGTGCGGAGTTGGTTCTTGGAAATCCGATTCGGGCGTCGAAAATCATAGCTTGCAACATCCCGACGCATTGTAGGATCGCTGCCGAGGACTTCCTCCTTTGCTGCTTGCAGGAGACTATCAATTTCCTCTTGTGTCAAATACTCTGGCATCGGCTACTATTGAATGACGAACTTCGGGAAATACACGTTGCGTAGCTTGACACCATCGAATGCATTGAAATACGGCTTGAGATCATTCCGAATGATGGTTCGCAACGAATCACGCACCTTGATATCCTGGAGCTCTTCGAGTGTATAGCTCGATACACGCGCGATGATTCTATCTTGAATGGGAATCATCAGCTTTTCTTCAACCTCTTTAGCCTTCTCTGCAGGAGATACTTCGATACCGACCGAGAGTACTACAATGTGCGACGCAGAACCGCGAGGATTGATGTATAGGTCCGACTTCGGCGCAATGATACCCTCAACTTTTTGCACCAAGATCGGTCCGCTCTCCTCGTCGTCGGTGGAATCGGATTCTACCGACGTTGTTTGCTGGTGGGTAGGCTGACTTTTATCTGCGGACGGAGCAAAGATCTTCAGCGCAGCTAACACAATACCTGCTTGTACGACAATAATACCTAAGATGATGCCGATAAGCACTGGCAAACGTATGCCTCGCTTTGGCTGCTCTTCGGAAGCAGTAGGTTCAAGTTCCTGATCTGACATTACTCGATCCTCCATGATGGAACCGCTTAGATACACGGAAAAAGTGTGCCAATTCTGGCAGAAAGTATCGGCATCACCATAAAAAACTGTTGCACAACTCCTACACGAGAGTAACAGTAAATTTGTTTACGGATCGATTGGTACCAACGATGGCGTCACCGACACAGAACCTTCTTATATCCTGGGCAGCCATACTGCTCATCCTAACAGCGAATTTGCTTGCCCAGGATGAGAGTGCGACGATTCAGACGGGAAGCCTGCCTACTGGCGCGTACACTCTGCCGCCATGCACAAGTCGTTCGGCAACTCTACGGTCAGTGTTTCCGTACCCGGTGACCTCAGGCGCGATTGCGCAACTGCGACTGCTCGGTCTGCGATTACCATCAGCCGACGATGATCTACTCACAATCCGGTGTGCATTGCTTGATAGTGCAGGAAATGCACTTTCACTCACCGATGATGTACAATGGACATTGCATGGAAAAAGCCTCGATGGCTGGGAATACTCTGCTGCGATTCCACCGCCTCCACCGCCCGCTCCATGGATAGAAAGACAACTTCATATCGCTGTCGTCATCGAAGCATCGCTCCAAAGCGCACCCTACCGGGAGATCCTCATAGAATCGCTCGCGCAGCTTGACTCGGCGCTCGGTCCATACGATTCAGTGACTGTCGTGGGGGCATCTACAACACCAACTCTACTAGGACACTGCACAGCACAGAACGCATACACTGCTATACATGCAGCCGCCGAGAGGCTTCAGTTCGCAGGACTCAATCGGCTCACATACGCGATGCTATGGACTGTGATAAGGTATTCCCCAACAGTACTGCTGGTGGTCTCAGCGAGCAACGACCACGCGTCGCTCGACGTATTTACCGACGATGTCCTGGCCGAAGTTCGTCGCCGAAACATCCGAGTGTATTGTATTACTGTCGGTGAGAATATCGAACCGACCCCACTAGAAATTCTCTCAACCTACAGCGGAGGGAAATGCTACCGAATTTTCCCGGGCAATAGCGCATATCTTAGGAGCGCTGTTGTTGAAGCTATTCGTAGCGAGCAGGTCGGCAGCATACTTCAACATCGGATGACTCCTCAATCCGCCGGACACATAGCTGTAGGCGGGACAATCACACTGGCTATTGCCACTCAGCGCACTAAATTCACGGATTCGCTTACTATTCCGCCGCGCTCTGCAAGCAATCCTCTGCGACAAATCATCGCGCTCTTCGAGAAAGATTCGATACAACTTGACACGCACTACATGCCTATCATCGAGACCCTTTCGGAGCTACTCAAAGCCAATCCACATGAGGAAATTGAATTGATTGCGCATGCCTACCGAGAAGGACCACCATCAGAACAGCGCCGTTTGGCGCTTGAGCGTGCACGCACCGTCAAAGCAGCACTTATCGAGCGTGGGGTCGAACGAGAACGAATTCACTTGCGTGCTCTTGGAGATCTCAAGCCGCTGTACCCATCTGCAGAGATAATATCAGAGATGATGCTTAACCGCCGAGTCGAATTGCGCTGGCTTTCTCCTGCTTTGCTGCCCTACGAACTTGTTGTCGGCTACGTCACGAGCGAGCGCGACGCCCTTCAGATGATCGAACTATGGGCTGCACGCGGCTATAATGCCTATGCCGAAGATGTTGTTGTCAATGGTCAGCCTGCATTGCGTGTCAAGCTCTGGGGATATGCCACTCGCAAGCAGGCAATCGACATTGCACGCCAAGTACAGAATCGGTACAACATCTCCGTCACGATCGAATAGGAACGCGCCGGTGATGCGCAGCAATGACTAATACTTCTCGAAATGTGCGGATGGTATCGCGAATTGCTCGGACACGTGTTCGCTCGTCATTGTACCACACAACAGGGATTTGCTCGATGCGCAAGCCGAGCTGCTCGGCGATATAGATCATTTCGATATCGAATGCGAACCCGTCCACAATAGCACGGGAAAAGATCTTCTCAGTTGCATCGGCTGTGCATCCTTTGAAGCCACATTGGGTATCGTTGTACCCTCGGAGCAAAGTCAACTGCACAAGCTTATTGCCCACGATTCCGATCAGCTCTCGGTACCATGGTTGATGTTTTTTGATAGATCCTGGCTCAAGCCGCCGACTACCGATGACAACATCGGCACCACATTCAAAGGCAGCAAACATTTTTTCCAGTTCTACAATTGGCGTTGATAAATCAGCATCGGTAAAAACCCGATACAGGCCACTGGCAAGGAGCATACCTGTCCGCACGGCTGCACCCTTGCCCATGTTTACAACTAACGAATGGACTTGGACCTTGGAAGTAAACACCGCTGCACGGTGAGCCGTTTCGTCCTTCGAGCCGTCGTCTATGACGAGAACCTCCCACGAATACGCTTGCCTATCGAGGTAATCAAGTACCGTACGAAGCGTTGTTTCAATACGCTCTTGTTCGTTGTACGCCGGAATGATCAGCGATAGATATGGTACGTTTCTGCTTGCATCGTGGCTCATATCACGAGCTTTTCTGACCGTCGAGCAAAAGCCGTACGTCGAAGATTAGACGGCGCAGATCCCCGACATATGGTTGTTTGCTGGGCTGCTGCATGTACTCGACTTGCAATTGCTCGAGCCTGGTTAGTGCCTCAGCGTAGCGCTTTTGCAATAACAACTCCCATACAGGCAAGAGCTCGCGACGAATCGGTATGCGCGGATCGTCACCGGCAATCGTTTGGTATGCATCGAGTGTCCGCTTAGCGTCTTCGATACGACCGAGCAGAACATAAGCATCGGCAAGATAGATGTGCGGTGCATAGTACGGACTACGAGCACCGCTTTCATAGTCAGCATACGTGGGGTTATTGATGATTTGTGTAGTGCGTTCAACAATGCGTTTGGCGAAAAGTTGTGCTTTGTCAAGTTGATCGCATGCCCAGTAAAACTCAGCGATATTTTGCATGTCGATGTAGTTGATTGGGAATTGTTCCGGTGAAATGGCCGTGTTCATTCGATCAAGAACTGCTACTGCTCCTGCACGGTCGCGACGTTCTTGCAGCAGAAACGCTGTATACTGAAGAAAGAGGCGACGATATGTATCTAAATAGTTTCGCGTCGGCTCGTCGTAATAAACGCCGCTCCCATTGAGGTTACGAAACTTGAAGCCATAATGTGGCTCAGTGTATGCGACATCAGCTTTGATATCGGTCATCAAACACAATTTCATCACACTGTCGTTGATTGCCATCCCCCCTGCATTGGGACGCTGCGGTACGGGGCAAACACGATATGCCATCCCTTCTAACCGAAGGTAGTCGCCCAATCCGACGAACACATCGCTGCCGGGATAGCCAACGGTAACCGAAAAGTAAATTGGGCGAGTAAAGCGCGACGTCTCGATAATGTTGCGAACGAGCTTATCTTGAACACGAATCAAATACAGTGGCTGGCCACCCTCAGTACCGTAGCGCTGCCCAGAAAATGTCCACTCCATGTAGCCGCGATTGATGTATGCGGTATCGGCGATGAATTGGCGCAGAATCTCACGAGCAACTGGAACCCGAACGACCTCTGCCTGCCCGAGCGAATAGGTCAATGCCTGATCGCTATTTTCATCGGTACGCAGCATAGAATCGGGGAATGAAATCGGCACTTTCTTGGCACCCCACGGCTCGAGATTCTTGAGCTGGTCAATGTACCAGAGCGTATTCCCTAAGCTCAAGTTGACGACGCGAACATCTCGTCGGATACCGGCCACATCCTGCAGATACCAGAGCGGGAAGGTATCGTTATCGCCATTAGTGAAGAGTATTGCGTCACGCTCACAGCTTTGGAGGATGTTGTACGAATAGTCGAATGGCACATAGTTCCCTGCGCGAGAGTGAATAGGCCAGCCACCGATCGCCATGTTGACCGGCACTGCAATCAGTGCAGCAATAGTTCCAACCGATGCGGCAGCCATCGAGGGTAGGCGTTGCCGTAGCTGCTCGATAAGCGCATAGGTCCCAACACCGATCCACAGACACCAGACCATGAATGAACCGGCATAGAAATAGTCGCGCTCGCGGGGCTGGGGCTCTTGCTGATTCTGTGCAATCGCAGCGATCACTCCCATCATTAGGAACATAACCAAATAGACAAACCAGATTGCGCGGTTGGCACGCATGTGGTAGAAAAATCCAATCAAGCCAACCACGAGTGGCAGTGCAAAAAATCGTACAGGGAAACGATCTCGATAGCCACTGTTGAAATTCTTGATGTCTGCTTCCTTCGTCGAAATAAACGTCCAGCCTGCATCCTGCAGGTCGCTACTTCGCCCAACAAAGTTCCACATGAAATAGCGGATGTACATGTGGTTGATTTGATACTGCCACAGGTAATTAAGCTCACCCGCATAGTTCAGTCGCTTCAGCTCGGGGATACTCACGATTCTGCCGTCCTTACGTGTAACTTGCTTCGAGCTCGGCTCATACCACTTTCCGTATTTCCGATAGTTGCTGATTTTTTGCGGGTCTTGCATTTCGTAGCGACGCGGGAACAGCAGAGGTGCTTCTCCGTATTGCTCCCGTCCCAAGTACGAGACAAGGGCACGGAATGTTTTCGGGCTGTTTTCATTCATCGGTGGATCGGCATTTGCACGCAACAGTACATGGGTATACGTCGTATAGCCGAGCAGCATCAGCAGAAATGCCGCGCAAGCCAGCTGCACCATCGGCTTGGCACGCTTGGCACCGTAGTACACACCATAACCTATAGCTGCAATCAAACCAATTGCCAGCAAGCGAACCCATGTTTCGTTTTCCACATAGTACTCACGCAGCTCGTTCTTGAACGGAAGATTTCCCGCCAACAACGTCGGTACCCACATGAGTATCACTTTGTAAACCAAATAGAATGCAACTAACCCAATCAAACTGGCGACAATGAAGCTTTTTGTTGATGTCGGATAGCGACGGAAGTACACCAGGTATACAATTGAGAAAATCGCCAAGATCGAAAGCAAGTGTACACCGGTTGACAAGCCAATTAGATAGGCGATTGCCAGTAGATAGCGTTCGTTTCCTGGATTGTCAGCTTCCTCGTTCCACCGCATCATCAAGTACACAATGATTTGTACCAGCAGCGAAGACATTGCATACACTTCCGACTCTACCCCATTGAACCAAAACGTATCCGAAAAATTCAATGCCAGTGCACCAACAAGCGCTGAACCACACACGGTCAAGGCATCTACTGTCCCTTCGATTGCTTTGGATCGAAAATGTACAATGACTTTGACAATCGTCAAGTAGAGTAGCCACACCGTCAGCGCCGAGGCAACCACCGATACAAAGTTGATACGAATGCCAGTATCCCACACCGGCTGACCGCCTATTGGCAACAACAAGTGAAATATTCTGCCGATTGCCAGAAAAAATGGTGCACCGGGTGGATGTGGCACTTGCTGCCATGCTGCAGCCGCAGAGAATTCACCACAATCCCAAAAAGGTACTGTCGGTTGAACTGTAAGCGAGTACGTCACAAGCGAAACAAGCAGTGCAAGTGCAGCAAAACCGCGATGAATCCACTGTGCCGCCTTTTCCATTGTCTGCATTGGTGTTATTCGACGATATACAACAAAACATAGCGGTGCAATCTACAAAACCGCTGCTTCTGTGGTGGCGTGTTCAAGGACGTTGAGTAGCTCCAGCGTGAGAGCATCGCACAGAGAATAGCCAGATGGATTGAGACACAAGCGCCTACCATCGCATGTCGCCAATCCTTGTCGTTGCCAGTCGGCAATCACCGCGGCAACAGGTCCGGTAGTTGTCGAGCAGTTGTAGAGACTCTCCAGCGTTGCCAGCTCAATTCCATCAGCACGCAAAGCAAGAAATACCGCCTCACTCCGCTGTTGTTCGACGGTCAAGTGCTCAGTCATTGCAACAGGAAATTGACGTCGAGCAAGCAACTCGACGTAGCGCGCAACACTGCGGATGTTGCTCCAGCGCGTGTTATCCCAATGGCTGTGTGCGGAGGGACCAAAGCCGAGATACTCGCCCCGATGCCAATAAAGTAAATTGTGCCGACATTCTTTGCCCGGCCGTGCGAAATTTGATACCTCATACTGCTGATAGCCTTGTTCGGCGAGAAACGATGTCGTCTGTAAGAAAAACTCTGCTTCCACATCGTCTGTAAGCGGGACAATTTCGCCTCGCTGTAACTTGTGGTATAAGGGTGTCGCAGGTTCGTACACCAAGCTATATGCCGAAATATGCTCCGGCTCAAGTGCACATGCACGCTTAAGACTTGCCAGGCATGTTGTTATGCTTTGCCCTGGCAGGGCATACATAATATCTACGTTAATGTTGTCGAAACCGGCGCGGCGAGCCATTTCCACTGCATGTTCTGCTTGGTGCGGAGAGTGAATGCGCTCGAGAAAATTGAGTTCACCTTCGTCGAACGATTGTACGCCGAAGCTGATGCGATTGATGCCGATCATGCGATAGGCATACAACTTCTCGAGTGTAACCGTTCCTGGATTAGCTTCGATTGTCCACTCAACATCCGCTGCAACGTAAAATGAATCTGTCAGTACTCGGGAAACCTGTTCAGTCTGCGCAATGCTCAGGAGCGAGGGCGTACCGCCACCCCAAAAAATGGAGCGTACTTCAGCGTCGCTACCGAACTGTTGGCTCCGGAAACGAATTTCTTCGCATAGCGCCTGGACAAAACGCTCCATCCCATCGAGTGTCACGATAGAGTAAAAGTCACAATATGAACACTTGTGCTGACAAAATGGAATGTGTAGGTATAAGCCGATTGAGCGTTGCTTCATTGTGGCACTGTTCCGAAACGTTCCCACCGAATCGTACCGAGAGTCGGGCTTTTTGACCAAAGAACCAAGACCGGCTTGCCGATGATATCCATCTCGCTAACAAAACCCCAGTAACGCGAATCGAAGCTATTCGACCGATGATCACCGAGGACGTAGTAATGGTCGCTGACGAATGTGTATTTAGATCGGAGTTGCCCATCGAGCAAGACAACGTTGCGAACACATTCGAGACGACATCCTTCACGTTCGATAAATGGACGCCAATACTCAGCATTTTTGGGTGATAGCTCGATCGTCATCCCGGCAGCCGGCACGACGACTGCTCCTGCATAACGCTGCTGCGGAGTAGTACGCATCCGCCGTTTTGCACGGTAGGCATAGACACTATCTCCGACCACCCAAAGTGTATCACCTGGCATCCCAACAATTCGCTTGACAAAATAATCTGGTTCAGTTGGGTATTCCGCATGGTAGGCAAAGCGAAATACCACGACGTCGCCACGACGTGGCTTGCTCCATTGAATGCGGATCGGGCGCGAAAGGACAATATCCGTCAGCGGCACTGTTGGAGGCACACCGAGCCAATATCCTAGCTTATTTACTAGCACAACATCACCAGCGAATAAAGACGGTTCCATCGAGCGGGTTGGGATGACGTATATACTGAACCCAACAGTTCGCACTACGAACGCAACAGTCACTGAACTCACTAGCAGTAACAAGAGCGGCACTCTACTTTTCGGTGCCAGCTCAACCTCTGTATGACCGGAATCATCACAATTATCGAACGATCGTTCCGAGCCGCGACCAGCGAATTCGTGCAAGACGTTTTGCCAGCGGTAGTGGATTGCCGTTGAAGTCAGTTTTATCCCACGACCAATACACGAACATCGGGGTACCGACAACATCATTCTTTGGGATAAATCCCCAGTATCGACTATCGAGCGAGTTATTACGGTTGTCGCCCATGCCGAAGACATAGTCGCGCTCAACAGTATAGGTATTGGTCGGTTTTCCATCAACATATACTTGTCCCATGCGTAATTCGGCGTCGTGTCCCTCCCGCTTGATGAAAATTTCCCATTCGATGAAATTCGACGCATCAAGATAAATGACATCTCCTTGCTTGGGAATGCGGAGTGGTCCGTAATTGCTACGTGTCCATCCTTTACCTGGCGGGAAGATGCGCGACGGGTCATCGGGGGTTGGCAAAAATTTCGCATGCGCCGGAAACGGCATGAACTCTCGATTGACAAATACACTGTCATTGCGGATAAGGAGTGTATCACCGGCAATAGCAATGCACCGCTTGAGATAGTACATGAACTCTTTGGCTTTGACCTCGTCTCGATCGCCAGGATAAATAAACACGATCACATCCCCGCGATGCGGATCACGCAAAGGTGGAAGCTTAAAGTACGGTAACGGAATATTGAACAGTGGGATAATCTGGGGCGTCGATGGACCAAAAATAAACTTATTAACAAATAGATTTTCGCCTGCCATGACTGTATTCTCCATCGAGCCCGTTGGCACCTCGAAAGCGGCAACAGCCAAACCATTCAAGATGACGACAACCACGAATGCCCCTGCAAGCGATCGTACCCACGCGACGACCTTCTGCGGGAACGTCATCTGCCGATAGCGGCGTTTGCGTTCTGCTTTCCGCTCCCGACGCCATTGCCAAAATCGAACAACATATTGCCAGAGTTTCTTGAGCATCGCCACACCCATGATTATTCATCACCAAGACTGAGAACTGCCAAGAATGCTTCTTGTGGCACCTCGACTCGTCCGATTTGCTTCATACGTTTTTTGCCTTCTTTTTGTTTTTCGAGCAGTTTCCTCTTTCGTGTAACATCGCCGCCATAGCATTTGGCGAGCACATTTTTTCGCAGTGGAGCAATACTATCTCGCGCGATGATTTTCGAACCAATTGCTGCTTGGATGACCACTTCGAACAGGTGGCGTGGGATAAGCTTTTTGAGCTTCGAGCATAAGCGGCGTCCCCATTCATAGGCTTTCTGCCGATGGACAATCGTCGAAAGCGCATCAACTGGATCGCCATTGAGCAATATATCCAGCTTGACTAAATCGCCGGGTTTGTAGTCGCTGTACTCATAGTCGAGCGATGCATATCCCCGCGAGATGCTCTTGAGTTTGTCGTAAAAATCGAACACCACTTCTGCAAGTGGCAACTCGAAACTCAAGTCAACTCGCGTCTGCGTTAGGTAGTGCTGTCCCAGCAGCACTCCACGCCGCTCGATACATAGCTGCATAATGGGTCCAATGTACTCGGTTGGGGTAATGATTTGCGCACGGATATAGGGCTCAAGAATCTCAGCAATCTTGACCGGCTCGGGCATTTGCGCTGGATTTTCGACCCATAACTCGGTACCGTCGGTATGCTGGACCAAATACCGCACGTTCGGTACTGTTGTTACAATAGTCTGATTGAACTCGCGCTCGAGACGTTCCTGGACGATCTCCATGTGAAGCAAGCCGAGAAACCCACACCGAAAGCCAAATCCGAGTGCAGCGGAGGTTTCAGGTTCGTACTGAATTGCTGCATCATTGAGCGCAAGTTTTTCAAGTGCATCACGCAAATCTTCGAAGTCGTCGCTATCTGCGGGGTAGATGCCGCTAAAGACCATTGGCTTGACTTCGCGGAAACCTGCAATAGGTTGTTCGCATGGACGCTGCGCGTGGGTGACAGTATCACCAACTTTGGTATCACGGACACGTCGGATCGACGCAGTAAAATATCCGACATTGCCTGCGCTCAGCTCCCCGGTTCGATGCTGCTCCATATAGAGCACTCCGACCTCGTCCACTTCGTAGGTCTGCCCAGTAGCCATAAAAAGCACTTTGTCCTTCTCACGGAGTGTGCCGTCGAAGACGCGCACGTTCACGATGACGCCACGGTACGGATCATACAGTGAATCATAGATGAGCGCACGCAACGGTGCCTCGGAATTGCCCTTGGGTGGCGAAATGTTCTGAACAACAGCCTCCAGTATTTCTTCGATGCCGATTCCCGCCTTTGCTGATGCCAGAATGATTTCGTCCGGGCGACAGCCGATAAGGTCAATAACCTGCTGCCGAACATTCTCGATCATCGTCTCGGCACTCGGCAGATCAATTTTATTGATGACGGGAATAATTTCCAATCCAGCATCGACGGCTAAGTACAGGTTTGAAATTGTCTGCGCTTCGACACCTTGGGTTGCATCAACAACTAAGAGCGCCCCTTCGCAGGCAGCCAGAGACCGCGACACTTCGTAGGAAAAATCCACGTGACCCGGTGTATCGATCAGGTTGAGGATGTATGTCTTACCATCACGAGCAGTATACTCCATTTGTACCGCATGGAGCTTGATAGTGATCCCGCGTTCTTGCTCCAACGGATTGTCGTCGAGAATCTGGTCGGTGACCATCTCACGAGCGGTAACACGTCCAGTTCGCTCCAATAGCCGATCGGCGAGCGTGGACTTGCCATGATCAATGTGGGCAATAATACAGAAATTGCGGATGTGGTCCATCGAGGCGCGTGATGCCATCAAGTTGTCTTGTAAAGCAACAAAATTACACCGACAATTGCTGTCAAAGACGAATGTCTCGTATTTTTGCGTGCCGTACACAAGCGGCTTGTACTACAAATACCGACAGATTATCCCCATGGACAAGCTACAAAAAGTCGAGCGTCTGATCGTCGAGCAGGCACTTGCGATGCGCGGTGGCGAGCCAATTCCGCAGTTTGGACCGGGCGATACAGTTACTGTATCGCTTCGTGTCGTCGAAGGAGACAAAGAGCGTATCCAGAATTTCACGGGTGTGGTTATTGCCCGACGTGGTGCTGGCTTGAATCAAACGTTTCGCGTGCGAAAAATTTCCAACGGTGTCGGCGTTGAGCGCGTGTTCCCTCTCTATTCTCCGTTCATCCAGAAAATTACTGTTGAACGTCGGGGACATGTTCGTCGCGCTAAGCTTTTCTACTTACGCGGCATGTCCGAACGCAAGATTCGGAAAAAGCTCCACCAAGAATAACTCGACGCTCAATAGGTGTATTGCACAAAAGCGGGGGTGTCAATCCCCCGCTTTTTTTCGAGTAGTATGAACGATATTTTTGTGCCTAACAATTGGAGCGTTCTCATGCCAGAAACAACAAACAGTGGCACACCGACACCAACAACAAAGCCTGCACCTGAGAAACTCAAACTTGTCACCCAAGCTATCGAGCAAATCGAGCGACAGCACGGCAAAGGTGCAATTCTACGGTTCACCGACGTTACCCCCGCACAACTTGAAGCGATCTCGACCGGTTGCCTTTCGCTCGATGCAGCGGTCGGTGTTGGCGGCTTCCCCCGAGGGCGTATCATCGAAATTTTCGGTCCAGAATCATCGGGGAAAACGACTGTTTGTTTGCAAGTCATCGCTGAAGCGCAAAAGCAAGGAGGTATTGCAGCAATCGTGGATACGGAGCATGCTCTCGACATCGTCTATGCTCAGCGGCTCGGTGTGAATCTCGATACATTGCTTGTATCACAGCCCGAGTTCGGTGAGCAAGCACTTGAGATCGTCGAGACACTCGTCCGCAGTGGCGCAGTTGATGTCGTCGTTATTGACTCGGTTGCGGCGTTGACACCTCGAGTGGAAATCGAAGGTGAAATGGGCGAAGCGCAAATGGGATCCCAAGCACGATTGATGAGCCAAGCAATGCGCAAGCTGCAAGCTGCCATCGGACGCTCGAACGCAGTGGTGATTTTCACCAACCAATTGCGGCAAAAAATTGGCGTGGTCTATGGCAACCCCGAAACAACTACTGGTGGTAATGCACTCAAGTACTACGCCTCTGTGCGTATTGACATTCGCCGCAAGGATGTCATCAAAGAAGGCAACGAAATCATCGGCAATCGCGTTCGCGCTAAGATCGTCAAAAACAAAGTCGCACCACCTTTCCGGGAGTGCGAATTCGACATCCTCTACAACGAAGGCATCTCGAAAATCGGTGATATGATTGACGTCGGCCTCGAACACGGGGCCATCACACGCAGCGGTTCGTGGTTGACGTACAAAGGCGAACGTGTCCAGGGGCGTGACGCACTCCGTAAACTGCTGCAAGAAAACCCACAGATACTCGCAGAGTTGGAGCGCGATGTCCGCACAAAACTCGGTCTGCCTATTGAAAACGGTACGTAGCCAAGACAATGGCGTCCGCACGTGTTCTCCGCTGGTGGAGTGCCAAACACGGCGTCGCCGATTTGTACATTGAGATAGCCTGCGATGGCGAATCCTCAATCTACATGCTCGACGCTGATACTGCTCAACTGTTGGGGATTACAGCGAGCACTCTTCTAAGCGAAGAAGCACTGCAGATGATCTATTTACGTCATCGTTCATTGGGGTACATCCAGCGCCTGCAGCGTTTTTTCGCTCATCGTGTACGCTCATCGGGTGAGATTATCGAACGATTACGCAGATTGGGAGCCGAACCGACTGATATTCGCGATGTATTGGAATACCTTTGTGCTCGCGGCTTGCTCGATGATGAACGCTTCGCACGTGCTTTTGTTCGCGACAAGGTACGCTTCCACACTGCATCAGCTGCAGCAATCCGCCACACGCTCCTTGCAAAAGGAATCAGTGCTGAACTCGCTGACCGTATCCTGGCTGAAGAATATCCGAGCCAGAACGAGTTCGACCGCGCATACGCTGTAGCAGAAAAAGCATGGTGCCGAGTCACCTCGCTCGAGCCGCGGAAACGATACCGTCGGGTACGTGATCGACTCTTGCGGCAAGGGTATTCGCCATCGCTGGTGCGACACATTCTTGAACGGTTAACACACTCGGAGGAGTAAGCACCGTGGAACTGGTATTCGTTGGACTACTGGTGTACTGGCTCCGCATCATAGTAATGGCATTTGGTTCGTGGCTCGAGCATCGCACGGCAAAACCACTTGTACTCCAGCAGGAGGAACTGCTAACGGTCAGCATCATAGTGCCCGCCCGAAATGAAGAGCATCGTATCAGCACCTGCCTCGATGCCCTCTCTACACTCGACTATCCGCACGACCGACTCGAAATCATTATTGTTGATGACCGTTCAACCGACCGCACAGGACAAATTGCACGCTCGTATGCAGAACGTATTCCAACCTTACGTGTTGTATCGCTGACGGAAGCGCAAACGGGAAACTTGCAAGGTAAAGCTGGTGCACTCGACGCTGGCATCCAATGCGCACGCGGGGAGATCATCTTACTAACAGATGCTGACTGTGCTCCTCATCGGTTCTGGGCACGAGCACACGTTGCACAATACATAGATCCGCGGGTCGCAATGGTCTGTGCATATACACTCATCGATGGGAACAGCTTTTTTGAACGCTATCAAGCAGTGGAATGGAATACCACACACACCATGGCAAGTGCTGGCGTTTACTATCGGCAATACTTGGGATGTTTTGGCAACAACATGTCCTTTCGACGCAGTGTGTATCATGAGCTTGGTGGCTACCGTTCGATCCCATTCTCGGTAACTGAGGACTTGGCACTGCTCCAAGCAGTCGGTGCAACTGGGCGGCGAGTACGCTACCTTTGCTCCACCGAATCAAGCGTGACTACCGAACCGTGTCGAACACTCGGGGAATACATCCGCCAACATCAGCGCTGGGTACACGGTGCGCGTGCCCTGCGATGGCGCGCCTATGTGTTCGTTGCAACAACAGCAGTTTATTGGCTCAGTGTCGTTAGCTCGCTTGTATCATGGACACCACTTGCGGTTGCAGCGATCATTAGTGGTCGCATCGTTGCTGACGTGATTCTCAATATCCCCCCACTTGTGCGTTTGCGTCGGTGGTCCTTGATTCCATGGATTGTACCGACGACTGTGCTTTTTGGCTTTTTGGAGCTAACCTTGCCGCTTATGGCGCTATCGCGTTCAGTCCGGTGGAAAGACCAAGTTTTTGTGACCGTTCCCCCTCGCACGCGAACGCTTACCTCTTGACAGCACGACGTATGTTTGCGCCCCAACCGACATTAAGAAAGCTGCAATGACGAAAGATCACATCACGCGCTATCACGTGCTCGTTTTTATTGGATGCTGGCTCGGTGGGATGTTCGATGGTATGGATTCGACGCTGATGACCGTCGTCCTGCCCTCTGCCATTGCTGAACTGACTGGATCGATTACACCCGACAATGTTGGGCACTACGGCTCGCTGGTCAGTTCGATGTTTTTGTTTGGTTGGATGATCGGTGGTGTGGTAATGGGAATGATCGGGGACCGGCTTGGTCGTGTTCGTTCCATGATCATTTCGATCTCGCTCTACGCGATATTCACCGGCATTGCTGGACTATCGCAGACGTGGTGGCAACTGGGTATATGCCGCTTTTTGACTGGTCTCGGTATCGGTGGTGAGCTGGTAAGCATCACAACGTTTTTGGCGGAAGTATGGCCCGAACGCTCCCGTGCCGTGGCAATCGGCGTGCTGATTACTTCGTACCAAGCTGGCGTGCTCGTTGCCGGCACAATAGTCAAGCTTGTTCCTTTCTGGCGAACGGTGTTTTATATCGGCGCATTGCCAGCGGTTCTGACCATTTTCCTCCGACTTGCACTTCGCGAGAGTGATCGCTGGCTGGCAAGTCAAGACCATCGTCGGGAAGACTACCGTCTTCTCAGGGAACTGTTTAGCCGGCACCATCGGCGAAGGGCCACTGTTGGTGCAGTTGCCTTCGGTGGTCTACTCATTGGCTACTGGGCATCTCTGTCGTGGATACCTACCTGGATACAAACATTTTTCGTGCCGCCGGATGGAAGCTCACAGCGGGCGCTGGCAACAATGTGGCAGGGGTTAGCTGCGGTCATTGGCTGCTCAACCGCTGGCTGGGTTGCCGATCGTATCGGTCGCGTCCCAACGATTGCATTGAGCTATACAGGATGTTTTCTTGCCTCAGCGGTCTTGTTTTTGACTAACGATCGCTTCAGCTCACTTATTTATGTCGAATCGGCACTGCTGGGCCTATTCATCGGATTAGCACAGGCAATCATGTACGTATATCTGCCGGAGTTATTCCCCACCCACATTCGCGCGACAGCAATAGGATTTTGCCTGAACGCCGGACGCTTCAGCACTGCCATTGCGGTACTTTTTGTTGGTGTTATCGTGCAAGAACTCGGGGGATTTGCACAATCGGCGATGATTTTCGCCAGCGCGTATTTGCTGGCGGTTATCGCAGCATTCTGGGCACCAGAAACAAAAGGGAAACCGCTACCAGCTTGATATTACAGCTGAAGGTAGAAGGTATGAAAAACACAGGCGGGCGCGTAGCACTTTCGTCCGCCTGTGTCAAGGTATGCGATAGATGTTTCACGGTGTTTAGAAATTCACCGATTCACTGTAGGCTGTCGCTGCCGATTCCATCACAGCCTCACTGAGCGTCGGGTGCGCATGGATAGTCTTGATAAGCGTATGTGCCGTTGCGTCAAGCGAGCGAGCAACACCAATTTCCGCGACTAACTCAGTCACATCGGGACCGATCATGTGCGCACCGAGGATTTCACCATACTTTGCATCAATAACAAGCTTGACGAATCCTTCTGTTTTACCAATGCCCCACGCTTTACCACTTGCCGTGAATGGGAACTTTCCGACTTTGACTTCATAGCCAGCCTCACGCGCTTTTTTCTCGGTCAGACCAATGCTTGCAATCTGCGGCTGGCAATACGTGCAACCAGGGATGTTACCGTAATCTATCGGATGCACATCAAGACCTGCAATGTGTTCGATGCACAGAATGCCTTCTGCCGATGCCTTGTGTGCCAACCAAGGTGGACCAGCAACATCTCCGATGGCATAGACACCGTCGATATTTGTCCGCATATAGCCATCTACTTTGATCCATCCCCGCTCGACAAGAACGCCGACTTCTTCCAATCCAATGTTTTCGATGTTCCCCTGCACGCCGACAGCATTGAGAGCCACATCAGCCGTGAGTGTCTCACGCGTGCCTTTGCTATCCTCAACGACGACTTCGACATGATCCCCAGCGGTTTTTGCACTGACAACCTTTGTACTGGTGCGGATTGCTATGCCCTGTTTTTTGAAACTACGCTCGAGTTCTTTAGCAACTTCTTCATCTTCGTTTGGCACAAGTGTCTGCATCATTTCGACGATGGTCACCTTCGTACCGAAGGCATTGTAGAAGTACGCGAATTCGACACCGATTGCTCCAGAGCCAATGACGATCATTGTTTGCGGAATGCGTTCTGCCAGCATGGCTTCAGTGCTTGTCCACACAAGGGTACGATCAACCTCAATGCCGGGGATCATCCGCGTTCGAGCTCCGGTGGCAACAATAACATGTTTTGCAGTGATACGGTCGGTCACACTTCCACGTGCATCACTGACTTCAACAGTGTTGGCATCACGCAAGCGTCCATTGCCCTTGACGTGCTGCACCTTGTACTTTTTGAACAGGAACGCCACGCCATTATTCATGCGGTCGGCGACAGCACGGCTGCGAGCAATCACCTGGGAGAAATCAACGCCAACCTTCTCAACTTGAAAGCCGTAATCCCCAGCATGATCGAGAAATTGCCTGTATTCAGCACTTTTGAGCAACGCTTTCGACGGAATACAGCCCCAGTTAAGGCACACGCCACCGAGGCGGTCACGTTCGACGCAGATTGTTTTCAAGCCAAGCTGTGCAGCACGAATCGCTGCAACATATCCCCCGGGACCAGCTCCGAGTACGACAACATCAACAGTGTGCGATTTCATCGGCAATCCTAAGTGATGAAACAAGTGACTTTATGCTGCCTGTAGCTGTTGAAGTGCTCGTGTAACCTGTTGCGCTGCATTCTCGAACGATTCAGCTAACAAAAAGTTCAATCCACTGCTGCGCAAAATTTCGAGCGCTTCTTTCGCATTGGTTCCTTCGAGCCTGACGATAACAGGCACATTAACCTCAACCTGCTGGAGCGCCTGCACAATACCATTGGCAACACGATCGCAACGAACAATACCACCAAAAATGTTGATGAGAACGGCTCGAACATTCGGATCGCTCATCATGATCCGGAAGCCATTTGCGATACGGTCCACATTAGCACCGCCGCCCACGTCGAGGAAGTTAGCAGGTTTTCCACCGGCTAACTGGATGATATCCATCGTTGCCATCGCCAGCCCAGCACCATTGACCATACAGCCGACATTGCCGTCGAGCTTGATATAGCTGAGGTTGTACTTAGCAGCTTCGCGTTCGAGCGGCTCTTCTTCGTCGGTGTCAACAAGATCGAGATACTCTGGGTGACGATAGATTGCGTTGTCATCAAAGTTCACTTTTGCGTCAAGTGCTATGAACCGATCATCGCTTGTCAGAACAAGGGGATTGACCTCTAACAGAGAACAATCAAGCTCCTCATAGGCATGATAGAGCTTCTCGATAAAGTCAAGGAAACTTCGGAATGCGGCACCCTCTAAACCAAGACCAAATGCCAAGCGCCGTCGAACATAGGGCTGACACCCCACAACAGGATCAATGTGCACTTGGATGATTTTCTCTGGCGTCTCTTCAGCGACACGCTCAATATCCATCCCACCTTCAGTACTGACCATAATGACATTCTGCGACCGACTTCGATCAAGGAGAATCGAGCAGTAATACTCTTTTTTGATTTCCGCTCCTTCTTCGATAAACAAGCGACGGACGATGCGCCCTTCTGGACCAGTTTGATGCGTCACAAGCTTGCCGCCCAACATCTCACGAGCTGCCAAATAGGCTTTATGCGCAACGCTACCGTACTCATCAGGACGAATGACAACAACACCGCGAAGCTCCTTGCCAAAGAGCATACGCGGAAGATCGGTCTGCGGATCGTAGATGATGCCTTTGCCGCGCCCGCCCGCGTGAATTTGCGCCTTAACGACGATGGTGTTTATCCCTCGCGATTCGAAATGGTGATACGCAACAATCCCAGCATCTTCGGCGCTAAAAATGGGTTTACCGTCAAGCAGCGGCACATCAAATTGCCGCAGCAGCTGTTTTGCTTGGTATTCGTGAATGTTCATCGCACAACAGTCGATCAGTGAGACTCAAGGTACCAATTGCACCGTCGTTGCCGAACTTTGCAATTAGCAGACAACAAACGGCTGCAAAACTACGGCATCGGGATGCCGGCAGGTTTTTCGCTCACCCAATTGGTGTACACTCTGAGTGTTTCATTTCGATGCGTTACGCTCTTTTCTACGGCACACTGACTCTGATTGCAATCGTATGGCTGACGATTCGCCCGCTATTGCGTACAGGTGACGATGCACTTGGTAGTCCTCGCCAACCAATTCAAATCATGCTCACCCCATCGGTAGAAAACCAGAAAGTCACCACCAGTGCTGATTCTCTTGTGGCGTATCTCCACCGCACAACAGGACTGCATTTTACGGCTGCTGTCCCATCGTCGTATATCGTTGTGGTTGAATCGTTCGGAAGCGGCGGTGTGGATATGGCAATCACCAACACGTTTAGCTATGTACTTGCACACGAAAAGTATGGTGCCGAAGCTGCGATGATGGTTGTTCGTCGTGGCGGTGAAACCCACTACCGTGGGCAAATCATCGCACATATCGAAAGTAACATAAAAACTCTCGGTGATTTGAATGGCAAACGTTTTGCATTTGTGGATGCCGCTTCAACATCAGGTTACATTCTGCCAAAAGCATTACTGGAGCGCAACGGTATTCGTCTCGGCGAGACACTTTTTGCCGGACGGCACGACAATGTCGTAACGATGGTCTATCAGCGCCAAGTAGATGCTGGTGCAGCGTACTATTCCCCGCCGGACCCAGGTACCGGTGAAATTCTCGACGCTCGCGCACGTGTTGCTGCACAGTTTCCCGACGTCTTTGAGAAAGTTCGCATCATTGCGCTCACCGACGAAATTCCGAACGACCCCATCGTGTTTCGTCGCGGATTTCCTTCGCAGCTCCGAGACACTATCGTGCGTGCGTTGCTCGACTTTCAACGCACACCTACGGGAAAACGCATTCTCTACGAAGCCTACAGCATCGAGGGATTAGCGCCAGCATCTGACCGGGATTATGATACACTGCGTCAGTTGATTCGTAATTTCGGTGGGGACCTCCAGGCTCTCCTCCGTCGGCGTTAGTTCAATCTCTCGGAGTGTGGGATGTACCATTTGACCCACTTGACGATCTCAGAGCTAGAGCAGTTATTGCGGGACAAGATCGACCCTATCGAGCTCAATAAAGTCATCAGTGCCTACGAAATGGCGGAAAGTGTTCACGAGGGACAAATGCGCCGAGATGGATCCCCCTATTTTTTTCACTGCTCGCGTGTGTGCAAAATCCTGATCGAAGACCTCGGCATCACCGACACTGATGTGCTTTGTGCCGCATTGCTGCATGACGTTCTCGAGGACTCCAACGAGATAACACGTGACATTATCGCATACAACTTTGGCGAATACTGCGCATACATTGTCGAAACGCTTACGAAAGATCTTAAGCGACAAGAGCTTGAGCACGACGCTGTCGATCTCGAACACGTTGAACGGCTGGCGTACGCCAGCGACGATTGCTTGATCATCCGCCTTGCAGCACGACTCGACAATTTCCGCTGCTTGGAGTTCGACCTCAAACGCAACCCACTTCGCTACATCGCCGAAACGATGGAACGCTACGTTCCACTTGCGGAAACGCGTCACAATCCACACTTGCACTATCTAGTCGCTGAGCTACGCAAAGAACAGAACAAGTTCCTTGGCTGAAGGCACCAGGCGATAATTTTGCGCGTACTCTCGAGCATGTTATCAATGACCACACCGACGATCTCCCAACTTGACTTGGAACATGTCGCTATCGCTGCAGCATACGAGGCTGGCGAGTTACTTCGCACAAATTTTCATCGCGTCAAGGAGCTACGATTCAAAGAGGGGATCCACAACATTGTCACCGATTCGGATATTGCTGCCGAGCGCATTATCGTTGAGACCATTCGCTCGTCTTTTCCAGAGCATGCCATTTTAGCTGAAGAAAGCGGCGCCTGCAATGCATATTCACCGTACCGGTGGATCGTTGATCCACTCGATGGTACTGTGAACTTCGCACATGGTGTGCCTATCTTTTCGGTAAGTATCGCGGTCGAATTCAATAATGAACTTGTGGTCGGTATTGTGTACCACCCACTCTTAGACGAGCTATTCCTTGCCCGGCGCGGAAGTGGTGCGTATCTGAACGGTGAACGTATCAACGTTTCTACCTGTTGCTGCTTAGACGATGCGTTCTTAGTAACAGGTTTTCCTTACAACATTGCCTCATTACCTGAGTACCAGGACTGGCATTTTCCCACACTTGTACGCAGAGGAATCCCGATACGTCGCTTGGGTTCATCTGCGCTCGATTTAGCATATGTCGCGGCAGGTCGCTTCGATGGATTTTGGGAAGTCGGCTTACAGCCATGGGACATTGCAGCGGGAGTGTTGCTCGTGACCGAAGCTGGCGGACGCATCAGCCGCTACGATGGCTCGCCATACACCCTTTCTGACCGTACGATCGTTGCAACAAATAGCTCGATCCACGACGAATTCATCACGTTCCTCCGAACTGAACCCGATGTTGGTTGAGGTAACCTACATGTCGGGTGCCGGGAATGTATTTGCCGTTCTCGATGCACGCAGCGTCGAGCAAATCGACATAGCATCGTACGTCACCAGTCTGTGCAATAGAACAAACATGATTGGGCAACGTGCTGAGGGGGTTCTCGTCATTGATAGTACGGGCAAAGAATTGGTCGTCCACTTTTTCAATCCCGATGGCTCTTCCGGCATGATGTGTGGCAACGGTGCACGATGTGCTGTTCAATTTGCACGCGAACGTGCACTGCTCCCCTCATCGCAACCCATTGTGCTCCAACTGGCGGATACCCGCTATACAGCTCGCATCGTCGGCGATAACATTGCTGTCGAGTTTCCACCACCGCGTGCACTTGAACAATACGTTGTACTTGATGTTGCTGGTTGCCGGCTCGAGTGTGTCTATGTTGACGTCGGTTCCGACCACGTTGTGCTCGAGCACCTACGACTGTGTGCACAGCTCAGCGAGTGTGGTCGAACGCTCGACTTTTCAAGTCTTGCACCACAGATCCGCTATCATAAGCGCTTTCTGCATGGCGTCAATGTTAATCTATACCACTGGCAAAATGGAGTACTGCATCTTACCACCTACGAACGTGGAGTGGAAGCTATCACCGGTGCGTGCGGAACAGGCGCGCTGGCAACTGCTGTGAGTGCATGGCTCCGTCGCGAAACTATAGGGAACACCGTCACAGTTCTTCCTCCCAGTGGAGAGCGGCTAACGGTTGAAATTCTCAGCGACGGCAAGCAAATTATTGGGTTGGTACTTGTGGGACCGGCACGGACACTTGCAACGGAACATGTGAAACTATCGGAAATCCTCTAAAGTGGACTTGACTTGCTGGCTTGACGCCGCACGTGACCGTTCCGATTTTATCCGCACTCATCGCCGCCGGCTACATCAGCATCCAGAGCTATCGTTCTGCGAACACAACACGCGCGATTACATTGCGGCAGTACTGCGGGATCTCGATATCGAACCGCACATCGTCGCTACCACAGGCATCGTTGCTACCGTCGGGCAAGGCGAGCGGTGTGTGGCTCTTCGGGCGGATATAGATGCTCTCCCTATTACCGAGCAAACTGGTTTGTCATTTTCCTCCCGCTGCGATGGCATCATGCATGCATGTGGTCACGATTGCCATACGGCGATGCTTCTGGGAGCAGCGGCGATTCTCAAAGCTCATGAAGAAATGCTCAGCGGTCGTGTACTGCTCATCTTTCAACCTGGCGAAGAAAAAGCACCAGGTGGTGCAACACTTGTCATCGCCGACGGTGTGCTCGAGCGGTACAAACCAGAAGCCATTTTCGGTCAACATGTTTACCCCGACGCACCGACTGGCACCATCGAACTGGTAGCAGGCCCGATTATGGCAAGCGCAGACGAACTCTACTGGACTTTGCGCGGCAAAGGAACGCACGCTGCGCAGCCGCACAAAGGTGCTAACCCCATCGGCGCTGCTGCGGAATTGATTATACATTTGGAAAGCCTTCTGCTGCACAAGCGTAATCCGTTACATCCGGCATTACTGGCTGTCACATCCATCGAGGGTGGAACCGCTACCAACATTGTCCCTGACTGCGTCCGCATGAAAGGGACACTCCGGAGCTTCGACGATGAGTGGCGTCGTGGTATGTGGAATCGTATCGCTGCACACAGTAAGGTGATTGCTGGGTTACACGATGTCGAATGCAGCGTCGAAATCGTCGAGGGATATCCACCACTTGTCAACGACGTGAATGCAGCTGCACATGCCCGATCGGTTGCCGAGTCACTTGTCGGTGCTGCAAGTGTTTCCACCTTCGAGCCGAAGCTCTGGGCAGAAGATTTTGCGTTTTATGCACAACGCCTACCTGCAGGCTTCTGGATGCTCGGTTGCCGACCGCCACACCTGACAGTGATGCCTGGCTTGCACTCCCCACAGTTTGCTCCGGACGAAGAGATGCTCCCACTCGGTGCAGCTATGCTTGCCGCAACCGCCTCAGCATGGATAGCACGTTAGCCATACTGTGGTTTGGGCGAGCGGAGTGTCAGCACAGTGATTTCAGGTGGGATACCAATCCGGACAGGCGGTCCAACCGTCCCCAAACCGCGATTGACATAGAGGTACTGATCGCCATCACGATAAAGACCTGCCCACTGTTTATACACCACTTGAGCAACGCTCATCTCGATACCCAAAAAGTGGATACCTACTTGTCCGCCGTGCGTGTGACCACTCAGCATTAGGTCAATCGGAGCTTTGCGGCGGATGTCTTTGTCCCAGAATGTCGGATCATGCGCCAGCAGGATTGTCGGTGCTCCGGGTTCGACGCCGACAAGCGCCGCCGGTAGATCGGCAAAATTTTGTCCCAAGCCGGTGTTGTCGGTCCCAACGATGTACAGAACTTCGCCGTTAGTTCTCAGGGTTGCATTCGAGTTGACCAGCAACGTGATACCCGAGTTGGCGATCATCGAACGCAGCAGCGAATGATTTTGCGGTGAGTTGTAGTGGTCGTGATTGCCCAGTGATGCGTACACTCCCATGTCAGCACGCAATCGTTGCAAGTCGCTGCGGATCAGTTCGAGTTCCTTCGGATCGAAGTTAACAAAATCACCCGTGATAACCAGCACATCAGGCTTGAGCTGCTCGAGAAGTGCACGTGCATGTCGGAATGGCGCCGGACTACGCCACGAACCCGCATGAATGTCGCTAATCTGCACAATGCGAATGCCATCAAATGTTCGCGGCAGTGTTCGTAGAGTGATTTCTTCTTCGTAGATCGTTAGGTTATCGGTGTCAAAAAATCCTTTGCCAACAACACCGAACGGAATGATTGCGCTGCTCCATGCAATCGCACCGAGCAACTCGCGGCGTCCAGCATTAGCTTGCGGCAACGGCACACTCTGCTGGCGACTCCGTATCCATTGCCGAACACGAGCAAAAAGTTTTCGGAACATCGTGACAGCTGTTGAGACCATAACAACAAAAGCAATGGGCATTTTGGGCAGGTACCACAGCGTCGAAGCTGCAAAAAGGAGGAACATTCCTTCTTCAAGTTGACTTGCGTTGATGCGTCTAAAAGACACGTAGGGCGAGGTCAGCGCAAACAGAACTGCCAACAACCACGGTATCCGGTAGAACCAATGATTCCACTGGCGACGACGAACAAACCGCTGCCATGCCGCCAGCACAATAACGTCGATAGCAAGCAGCACAACCGCAGATGTAAGAACGAACCACAACCACCGTTTGGGGTCCATTTGGAGCGGGGTCAGTGGAAAGGATAACACTTCGGCGAATACGACGCACAAGAGAGTCCATGCATTGTAACGCTACGAGCGTGGGGCAACGAAGACCGCTTCACCACGGGCAAGAACTGTACCGTGTTGATATTCACGTACCTCTCCTTTGATAACGTGCGCACGCCCTTTACTGCTGCAGTGGTGTGCCGATAGGTACACCCGTGAGTCGATCAAGACAGGACGGATGTATTCAACCTCTAAGCGTCGTGTCGGTGCCTTGATGTCCATACCACTCAACACTTTTCCCATGATCTCGTCGAGGAGAA
>JAOAEV010000097.1 GCA_026416585.1 Chlorobiota bacterium
GAACTGGTTGAGACGGTGCGGAAGAACGTCACCATTGACTGGACGCTGCGCGAAAACGTCCGCGCTCAACTGCGCGTGCTCGTCAAACGCATCCTGCGCAAACATGGCTACCCGCCCGACAAGCAGGAGAAGGCGACCGAAACGGTGCTCGAACAGGCTGAACTGTATGCGGACCAGTGGGCTCCAGCTACCGGAGCTTGAGGAATCGCTCCCGATCGAGTATGCTACCACACTCGACATCCAACACATACGCTCCTGCAGGTAGCCGCGAGACATCGAGAGCGATCGTGTGCACGCCACCATACGATGCGGGGACCGTCAAGGTCTCGACAATCGCGCCGAGCTGGTCGCGAACACGCAACGTGAACTGTTGGGCAGTCCGCAAGTAAATGCTGACGGTGAGCATCGTTGTTGCTGGCTGTGGATATAGTGCCAGTGCTACAAGTTCGTCGGGGACAACATGGCTGGTTGGATTTGGTGGCTCGAGTGGAGCCGGAATCGCTTGGCGTTCTTTACCAGGAGCAGGTACCGTTGTGGCGTCTGTCCAACGGTGCTCTGCAGGATACACCACGAGCGCACGCGTCCATCTTGGTGCGGCGTTGGTTTCTTGTACTGATGCCACCAGGTACCATTCTGCTTGCACTCGCTCGGGGCGAACATCGAGCAGCAGGTAGCCATGTTGTGTCAAATCCCACCAGCGCAAATGAGGATTATTTTTGGCAAGGGTGCTATCGAGCGTGCGAAGTAGCTCTTGCTGCAATGCGCCGGGTAACTGTGCTGCCTGCAATATCTCGTCGAAATTCCGTGACGACACACTTGGGGTCAGTGCCTCGACGGCAACGCTTGGCTGTGTGTCGCGTGGCGACCGCTTCACGTTGAACGCAAACGAGCTATGGAAGTCACCTGTTAGCACCACAGCATTTTTCCCGGCAGTGCTCAGAAAATCGATCATCCGTTTCTGCTCAGCAGGGTAGTTATTCCACGAATCCGTCGAAAAGCGCTGCTCGATGAGCGGAATCGCAGCAGGCAGGAGCATCCGCCCGATCAACGACAGTTGCGACGAATCTACCGGCAGCGGTGCAACCGGTGAAAACATAACCTGATTGCCGAGCAAAATCCACTGCGCTGCACTTCCAGCAATGGTTGCTGTGAGCCATTCGTACTGCTCGGTGCCCAGCATCGTGCGATTCGGATCGTTGAGAGAGTCGAGGGATTCTGGTGTGGCAGCCGAGCCGATATTTCGAACCTGTTTATTGCGAGCCTCGTGGCGGGTGTCAAGCATCATAAGATCCGCCAGTGGACCAAATCGAAACAAGCGGTACAAATGCCGCTGCTCGCGCACGGGCATCCATTCGTAGTACGCTCGCAGAGCGGCACGCTTTCGCTCGTGATAATCTCCTTCCGACGGTTGATGTCCCTCGGCACCGTCGGCATAGGCATCATTGGCGACTTCGTGGTCGTCCCAGACGGCAATCATCGGGTGTTGCTGGTGCATGCGACGCAAATCGGGATCAAGCCGATAGACAGCATAGCGTGAGCGGTAATCACTCAGTGTCAGCAGTTCGATATTTGGTGCTGGAATGCGTTCCGATTGCCGCACCCATGGCTGCGTTGTGTCAGCAGCGTATTCGTAGATGTAATCGCCCAGATGAATAATGGCGTCCAGATCATTCCGCTCGGCGATGTGACGATAGGCAGCAAAATATCCCGCTGTGTAGTCGCTGCACGATACGATTGCAAAGCGTAGATGCTCGGCGCTATCGCGCGGGATAGTTTTTGTCCTACCAACGAGCGACCACCGATCGAAGGCGCGAAACGCATAGTAGTACGTCTGGTCCGGCTGGAGACTGTCCACGTCCACTTTCACCGTGAAATCCCGGTATGCCGACGTCCGAATGATGCCGCGCCGAATGATGTTTTGCAAGGTAGTGTCAAGTGCAATGACCCATTCGACGGTAGCGGTGGTATCGAGTGCTGGCGGGCTTACGCGTGTCCAAATGATCACACGATCGTGGAGCGGATCACCACTGGCAACGCCGTGGTAAAAGGGCCACAAGCGCGGCTCGATTGTGGCAGATGGTTCGACTGCATAAGGGCGGCGAACAGGCTCCCAATGCACAATCGCTGCGGTAGGCTGAGCGTAAGCAAGCATGCAGGAAACAGCCGCAACAGCCACAATGCGATACATGTGTCGAACCTGGTTGTGAATGCTACCCAGATGCGAAAATCAGCAATGAATGTAATGAGTGCATCACGAAAACATTGCCGAATTGGTATCAGTGTCGGGCGATGCCGCCATCAACATTGATTGCTTGACCGGTGATGATGCTGGCGGCTGGCATCGCCAAGAAAGCAACTACATTGGCAATGTCATGCGGTTCATCCGCGCGACGAATGCATGGCTGTGGTGTAATGTCTTTGAGCAAGGTTCGGTTCATCGGTTGGTCAGTGGGATCCTGGGTTGCAGTCAGACCGACGGTGACAGCGTTGACTGTGATGCCGTAGGTGCCTACCTCGGCTGCCAACGAGCGTACAAAACCGATGATACCGCTTTTTGCTGTTGCGTAGTGGACCAGGTACGGTGTGCCGAGCCACACAGTATCGGAACCGAGCACGATAATCCGCCCGAAGTGCTGTTGCTTCATAATTGGCAGTACAGCATGCGTGATCAAAAACAGGGAGTCGAGCGACACGCGCAACATTCGCTGCCACTGCTCGAAGGTCAGCAGCTCGAAGGGTTCTTCCTCGTAAAGACCGACGTTGTGTACCAAGACATCAATGCGTCCGAAATCGGCCAGGACGCCAGCAATGATACGCTCAACTGCCGCGGGGACGGTCAAATCACCGTGGTATGCGCTGACACGGTCGGTAATGGCTCGAACAGTGGCGACAGTCTCGGATGCATCAGCGATATCAGCGATGGCAATGGCTGCACCTTCTTCAGCCAGTCGCTCGCAGAACGCCCGACCGTTGCCGATTGCAGCACCGGTGACGAGTGCAACACGTCCGTGGAGCCCTTCTTCGAACTGTGTGATTTGCATCGAGTTGTTACGACGTCGGTTGTAAACAATCAGGGACGCTGCGCGGGCATGACCGTGTGATCCAGTTCAATGCGATGAATCGGATGTGCCTCGAAGCCAAGAAATTGCAAGGCAATCGCTGCAAAATTCGTTGCGATATCGGTCAAGTAGTACTCCACGCGTGGGGCGCGGATGCTACCGTTGCTGCTTGTGCCGACCATACGGCCAAGCGTTTCGGCTGCACAGTCACCGGGGTCTATCAACTGCATTGGTGTAATTTCTGCGATTGCATCAGCGAGGATAGGAAAATGCGTGCAGCCGAGAATGAGCGTGTCAACGTGTTCTTCTTGCAAGGGGCGAATGTATTCTTCAATGATTGCCAGCGTCGCCGGATGTGCTATCCATCCTTCTTCCGCAAGAGCGACCAGCAATGGGCTTGCTTGGGGAAATACCACCACGTTGTTGCTGCCGGCGTGAGCATAGAGCGCCATTTCGTAGGCACCGCTTTGAATCGTAGCGCGTGTGCCAAGCACCCCGATACGCCCAGTGCGCGTGGTACGCACTGCTGCCTCAACCGCTGGTTCGATCATCCCGATGACCGGAACCCCCGCAATTGTCTCGACAACCGGCAGTGCAACAGCCGATACGGTGTTGCATGCCACTACAACAATATCTACGCTCTGCGTGCGGAAAAATGCAGCGCTCTCGGCAGCGTACCGCGCGATGGTGTCAAACGATTTGTTCCCATACGGCACACGTGCTGTATCGCCCAGATACACAAACGACGCCTGCGGTACCTGCGCGATCAAGTGTCGTAGGACACTCAAACCACCGACACCGGAATCGAACACACCGATGCGTAGAGATGATGAATTCATGAGCGTTCGACCGAATCAGGAACTTGCAACAGCGATCGTTCCTCGCGAACCAACGGCAGCCGACGCGGTGGCATCACGACCAGCGGGACTTTTTCGACGACAACGTTGCTGGTGTCGAGTCCGTAGTACTCTTCGGCGCTCGCAGCCAGGCGGTGCGAAAGAAAATAGTAGGCGTTGAGCACAAGCCGCTCCTTTGGTGGTAGCTCGTTGTCGTAGGACAAAAAGCGCTGAAAGATTACGAACCGAAAATCGCCTGTTTGGTTGAGCCGTTCCAGTGAGCGATAGCGGCTGGCGATATCAATTTCTTTGCGGCGAACCATGTCCTCGACAACGTGGCGAAACATGATGTTCAGCCGCGGCTCGATCCGAAAACCGAGATTGAACCGGACAAACACCACATCAATGTCGCGTGGCGACGAGCGGCGCACGCGGTCGAGGATTTCCACATTGTATGTCATTCGATATGGTTCGTCCATCGTGTGGACGTTGACAAACCAGTAGATGTTCGCACGCTTGGGACTGCGCCGAATGATCGAGTCAATGGCGATTTGCTCAACTTGCCGTGGATCGCTCGACGCTGTCAGGTACACCAAGTGCGTAGCGAACTTGGGAATGCTCTCATCGCGGCTGAGCTGTTCAAGCACCGGCACGAATACATCGAGAGGCACCATCTCGGTCAGGTGCGAGCGAATTTCTTTCGAACGAAAGACGATGTACATGACCACTGCCAATCCGCCCCCCACGAGCACGGTGAACCAACCACCTTCGGTGATCTTGGCAAGGTTGGCTGCGAAAAATGCCAGCTCGATAGTTGCGAAGATTGCTGCGATGACGATCAGCAGCGCAAACGAAACACCCTGCTGCCGTAAGTAGTGCAACACCAGAAGTGTGGTCGTAAGCATCGTCACGGTGATCGCCAGACCGTAGGCTGCTTCCATGTGGGTCGAATCGCGGAAGTACAGCACGACTGTAATGCAGCCGAGCATCAGTGCCCAATTGACATGCGGAATATAGATCTGTCCGCGGACGATGGTGGGATACTTGACCTTTGTGCGGAACCATAAGCCAAGCTGCATTGCTTCGTTGACGAGCGTATAGGAACCACTGATGAGCGCTTGACTGGCGATGATCGTTGCAACGGTGGCGAGAGTAATTGCCAGTGGTAGCAGCGGTTCCGGCACGATTGCATAGAACGGGCGTGTCGCAACTGGTTCCCCGATGTGGTCGAGCAACCACGCGCACTGCCCAGCGTAGGACGCCACCACAGCTATCTTCACCACAATCCAACTGGCACGGATATTTCCCCGTCCACAGTGCCCTAAGTCGCTGTAGAGCGCTTCGGCACCGGTGGTGCAGAGAAAGACGCCCCCAAGCATCCAAAAGCCGTTGGGGTGATCGGTCAGTAGCCACATGGCATAACGTGGGTCGAGCGCCGCAAGTAATTCAGGATGCCGCATCAGAGAGAGAATCCCCATTGCCGCAATGAATCCGAACCACACCAGCATGATCGGTCCGAACGCACGACCGACCTTTTCTGTGCCGAATTGCTGGACAACGAACAATGCTACCAAAATTCCAAGCACAAATGGTACTGTTGGGATGTTCGGTGAGGCGATACGCAATCCCTCAATCGCCGACGATACCGAGATGGAGGGGGTTATCAATCCGTCGGCAAATAAAAATGCAGCACCAACAATTGCAGGAAATACCAACCACCGCCGCGAGCGCCGAACCAGTGCGTAGAGTGCCAGGATTCCTCCTTCACCGCGATTGTCGGCTCGCAAGGTGATAATGATGTACTTGAGCGTCGTCAAAAACGTTAGCGTCCAGAACACTGCCGACAGCGCACCGTATGCCAGCATCGAATCCACGGGGCGCTCGCCTACGATACCACTGATCGTGTAAAGAGGGGAGGTCCCAATGTCACCGAAAACGATGCCCATTGCAACCAGCATACCTGCCGGAGTCGTGCGCTGGTGCAGGCTTGTGTCTGTGGTCATAGGCAACGGAATTTTTCAAGTGTACACGCGACGGTGCGAAACTACGAGCCTGCACCGGGCGGACTAATTTTGTGAGTTATATGATCCCGCAAAAGGTGCATGTCACTGGGTAATCCGCTTGACGTCGTCGAGCACAGCGTAGGACTATCGCCACACGACCGCTACTACTGGCGCTACCAGTTTTTGGTAGGGCAGCAGGTGCTCGTTCCACAGCTTAGTCGGCGTGGCGCCTTTGCACCAGGAATGCGCGTGTTCGAATTTGGCTGTGGGGAAGCTGGTGTGCTCGGTGCATTTGCACAGGCTGGTGCTGCACACGCTGTCGGCGCAGACATCTCTGAGTATCGAATCGAGGTTGGGCGGCGAATTGCAGGAGCTCTTGGTCTGCCACTTCACTTGGAAACACGCAACTTGCTCAGTAGTACGCTGCCGGAGGATTGGCAGGGTGGCTACAACCTGGTGCTTATGCGTGATGTCATCGAGCACCTCGACGACACGCGCCAAGCGCTCGGTGTTGTCCGGCGTTTGCTCACCAGTAGTGGACATGCACTGGTGACGTTCCCGCCGTATTACTCGCCATTCGGCGGACACCAACACCTACTGCACACGAATCTGGGGATGGTGCCATGGGTGCATCTTTTACCACACGGACTCTTTGAGGCGATTATTGATAGAAGCCAGCGACCAGCTGACCGGGACGAAGTACGACGCCTTCGCACGATCCGGCTGACGATCGAAAAATTCGAACGTGCTGCCACAGAAGCAGGCTTCGACGTTGTCGAGACGAAACTGTATCTGCTTCGCCCGGTGTTTCGCTTCAAGTTCGGGCTGCCGACAGTAGCGCTTCCATCCGTGCTGCGGCGGATATCACTGGGGAACGTGATAGCACTGGAAGCATCGTATCTCCTTCGCGCTCGCTAACGGTCATACATTCCTCGAGTGGGGCTGGTGTGTTGAGAACCTTTAGTGGTTTGGTTTGCAGGAGAAAATTCCGTAGCTTCGCTCCTGACGACCACATTTGGTAGCATCGGCAACAATGCCTCTTCCGATCGGTATTGCGCTCGTAGTAGTGCTTGGCTGGATAACCGCATCGGCGCAGGTGTGGGAGCGTGTCGCCCTGCCGGGGCAGTTTGCGCAAGGGTACTACCTCGACGTCTTCTTTTTGCCATCTAATCCGCAGTATGGGTGGGCATGTGGTTTCAATGGCTACGTGGTTCGAACAACCGATGGTGGCACAACATGGCAAGGCAGCATTGTACCGTTCAACGGTCGTGCTGGCGGGCATCTCGAATCAGTGCATTTTGTTGATCGGTTCACTGGCTATACCTCCGGACCGTGTGGGGTATTCCGCTCGACAGACGGTGGCGCCACCTGGACCGACATTACGCCAGCATTCCCCAGCGAAAATCCGTGGGGGTGTTACTTCCTGACGGCAACAACGGGTGTTGTGTTGGGTGGTGGCTGCGTCGGTGCCCAGAACTTTTTCCGCACTACCGATGGCGGACAGACATGGTCCCTGTTTCAGGGAAATCAATCCAACAGCGGCTTGACCGATGCATTGCTGTATGCCGATGGCAGCGGATATGCTGTCAGCAGTGGCTTGCTTTGGCAGACGACTGATGGCGGTGTCACTTGGAGTGTGTTGGTAAACACTGGACCAAACTACTGGAACGAAGAAATCACGCGTAGTGGGTCGTCGCTGCTCATTCCATGGGCAGGGAGCAACTGCAGCGGACAAGGCAGCGGCGGCGGGGGACGTTTCAGTACTGATGGCGGGCAATCGTGGCGAAACTTCTCGACAGGTGTACCGATGTTCGGTGCATTCCTCCACGATACCCAGCGCGGCTGGATCTGTGGCTACACGCGCCAGATATGGTACACCAGTGATGCCGGGCAAAATTGGCAGTATCGCGGCTGCGGTACGGGCGGAGATCTCGACGACATCTGGATGATCACCGATACAACGGGCTTTGTCGTGGGCGAAGGAATCTACCGCTATGCAAAAGCACAACGCACAGCGAGCAAAACAGCGCTTGATTTTGGACCAGTGTGTCCGCCGGCGCTCCGTTTCGACACGCTGTATGTGCGGAATCGTTCGTGGAACGCAACGAACGTTCGTCTTTCGATTACCGGTACGGGTGCGGCAGCATACGCGCTTGTGCAACCCGTCGCTGCCCCTACGGCGATTCCGTCCTGTGATTCGCTGATGGTTGTGGTGCGGTATCAGCCAACAGCAGACGGTGTGCACATCGCAACATTGGTTGCTGCTTTTTCTACTGGAGATTCACTCACAGTGGGGCTTCGTGGTGAGCGCATAGGACAAGCAGTCACAGTACGCGACACGCTTGTTGAGGTCGTCGGCGTGCCGGCTGGTGTGATTACAAACGTGTCAGTGTTTGTTGAGAATCGTTCTACCGTTACGGCACAGGTGAGTTCAGCGACCCGAATCGGGGGCTCGACATTTTTGCTTCAATCAGCATTGCCGCTTCAAGTGCCGCCAGGTGGGGGGACACTTCGCTTCAGCTTCGTGCCTCCAGATACAGGGTGGTACTCGACGCGCATTCGGATACGTACCGAGCCATGTGGTCGCGACACAACCGTCACGCTTCGTGTCTATGCACAGTCGCCGATCATCTCAGCACGAGCAGCGGTGTGGAATACCGCATGCGGCGGCGCAACGCTTGATTCTGTACTGGTAACCAATACAGGCAACAGCGACCTGATCATCAGCGGGATGGGGATCGAGCCGCTCGGTGCACCACTGAACATTGTCGGTACCAGCCGGGGCGGTCTTCCGATCTCGGTTCCACCAGGTGAATCGCTCTGGGTGCGTATCAATTTTAGCGGTTATGGTAGTGGTACTGCTGCATTGGTGCTTGAGCACAACGATCGTACACTTGCTCGGAATGTGTCGCATCCTTTACGTGTTGCATTAGCGTACGGTTCAGTGCGCCCGATGTGGCAGCGCTTGCCGGCAGTTCTCGATTTCGGAACTCTTTGCGTCGGTGAATCGCGTGTACTCTTTGTTGACGTTACAAATACTGGCAGCATTCCACTGACGATTGCTCCAAGTGTTGGAGCGCCATTTGCTCCTGCAACTGGTGAACAGGTGCAGCTTGTGCCGACAGCACGCGTGCAGGTTGGTGTTTCGTTTACCCCAACTGCAGCGGGAGTGTGGCAAAAACCGCTAATACTGGCAATTGAGCCGTGCGGTCTTGCCGATACAATTCAGTTGCGCGGTCAAGCTGAGACAACGTTGATTGCCTTTGATTCGGCACAGGTGACGCTGACACTGAAAGTGAACCAGGTGCGCAGTGTGCCGGTTGTTGTGCGTTCGAATGGGAGTAGTAGCGCGCGGATCGCACGAGCAACACTGACGCCCCCAGATCCGCGCTGGCGTCTACGAACTCCGTCATTGCCATTGGTCATCGCGCCCAGTGATAGCATCACTATATGGATCGATGGCACCGCTGGAGCAGCTCCGACGGTGCTTGCTGGACAGCTTTGCGTGGATGCCGATTCGTTGTGTCCAGTGCAGCACTGTATCGAAGTACACATGACCGTCGAACCGATCGAATTTCACCGTCTCGACGTTATACCATCGTCAATACAGTTCGCTGAACAGCGCTGTCAATCGCGTCACGATCGGCAGCTCGTAGCGATCAGGAACAGTGGAACATTTGATGAGACAGTTACTGCCGCCAGAGTTGAACCGAGCGGAGCACCATTTGTTATTGTCTCGCCAGCGTTGCCAATTTTAGTGCAAAAGGGTGGCACCGTTACTGTGGAGATCGAGTATGCTCCGAGCACCGAGGGTGACCATAGTGCCGAGCTTGTGCTCGAAAGCGCTGATGCATGGAACACGCCGCAACGTATTCCGCTGAGGGGACGTTTTGCGAGCGTTGTAACGACGCTCGAACCACGGAGCAGCGATTTCGGTGTGCTTGAACCGTGTTCTCCCGTGCACACGGTTGCGCT
This sequence comes from Chlorobiota bacterium, assembly GCA_026416585.1. Classification (GTDB taxonomy): domain Bacteria; phylum Bacteroidota; class Ignavibacteria; order Kapaibacteriales; family NICIL-2; genus NICIL-2. The sequence continues at coordinate 9,874 of JAOAEV010000097.1, forward strand.
CAAATTCGATGCGCGTGGCATGCTCGGCGATACACTCGAATTGGTGGTGTCACCGGTATCGCAAGCGTGGCAAATACCGGCTGCGGCACGTCGTGTTGAGATTCCACCAAACGATACAACTGGCGTTGTCCTCCAGCTTGTTCCTGGATGGGCAAGTCTGGACCTGCCGACAGTTGATCGTTTCGTGTGGGAAAGCCGCGTGTGTCCATCGCAGCATGAGACAGTGGTCGAATATGTCGTGTTGCACCCGCGGTTGGACTACGCACCGACTGAGTTACGGTGGGACGGTGCGATGCAGAATGTGCCGATCGTCGGACAGATCAATATTCACAATCGCAGTGCTGTTGAACGCTCGGTTGTCGCAGCAGAGCTTGTTCCGATCGTCGGTGCCGCCGATGTAGCGGTACGCACACAACTTCCACTTGCCATTATCCCCGGTAGGCGTGCTGCGCTCGCTGTCGAAGTGGTGCCACGTCAGATGGGCGATTATCGCGCTGTGTTGAGACTCATCGAGCAGTCCGTGTGTACTGACACGGTGGAAATACTGTTGGTCGCAACGGTCGTCGAGGAACACTACTGGGCACGGCTTTCGATGTATCGTCACAGCGGATTAGTAGGCGATACCATTACTGTTCCGGTGATGATTACAACACGCGATAGTAGCGCTGATGCACTATGGCGTGCCGAGCCAGCTGCGATTGGTTTTGCCGTTCAATACGATCCATTCATCCTTGATGCGATTGATGCACGAGCCCCGAAGAGTAGAATCGCACTTCCAGTTGAGCGAGATGTAGGCGCAGTTCGTGTTCGGGTGCCACGCGAAGCAGTTCAGTCACTTGGTTCCACTGATACGTTGGCAGTGCTTCGATTCGTTGGATTGCAGTCGCCACCGCTGTGGTCTGAGCTGCACTTTACGCGGTCGTGGGTAGAAACGTTCAAGCCGTATACCATCGAACACGACGACGGGATAGTCGTGCTCGATGCATGCGTACCGTGGATGAAAGTTGTGCTGGCAGGCAGTGTCGCACTTCGCATCGAGCCGAATCCCAGCGATCGTAGTAATCCCGCACGATTGATTATTGAAACAGATAGAGCTACCAGGCTCCGATGCCAGCTTTTCCGCAGCGATGGCACGATTGTCACACAGTGGTTTGTTACAACACCGACTGCAGATGAGACACGGATTCCGTGCGATGCAGCAGGAGTGTATTTTCTCCGCATTACCAATGGGGAAGGGGGAGCAACAACAGTGCTGCCGTTTATTGTGCATTAAAAAAGTGAAGCAATGGAACAAAGTCAGGGTGGAGGATATCTAAGCCGCTGCACGCTCCTCCTACCCACACCAGCAGCGGGGCGCTACAGCCACAGAGGCAAGCGCCCCGTTCATTTTTACGGCCACGGAAATCGTTCCCACGATCATTGCATCGAACGGGGTAAAAAAGATGTAGAACTCGTATTTTAGCATTGGTGCTATGAGCACCAGTGAATGTTTCACCGTTGATAGGCAGGTGCGATGAGCGAGCAAGTTTCTGGTGAGCGATTCGTGCCGAAGGGTGCGATCGCGTTTTTTGCAGCATTGGTGGTTTTCTACGCGATGCTGTGGTTTGCGGTGTATGCTGAACTATTGGGACGGAGGTAGCGATGGACCGCATTGAAAAAGGTGTGATGGCAACATCGATTGCGCTGCTGCTGGTTTTCTTTGGCGCTATTGTCGTTGCTGCAACAAGCTATGGCGTCGATGTACCGACGTGTGTTACCGATCGAAAGCCGTTTGTTGAAGGGCAGGCTCCATTGAAAATGTCGGACCAACCTCTTCGCTACGAAGTACACACAGTCGCGCGAATGTGGATGTTTGATCCGCCGGAAATCACTGTTCCTCGCGGCGCAGAAGTGGACCTTTACCTAAGCTCGGCTGATGTAGTGCATGGCTTTTATGTTGAAGGCACGAATGTCAACTTGATGGCAGTTCCGGGTGCAGTGACGTATCAGCGTGTCAAGTTCAATCGGGAAGGTACCTATCGTATTCTATGCCATGAGTATTGCGGGACAGCGCACCACTTGATGGCAGGTTCGATTGTTGTGTCATCATCAATGCAGGAACAGCAATGAATGGAACACTGAAACTTGCTCTTGAGCCGGGCGC
>JAOAEV010000099.1 GCA_026416585.1 Chlorobiota bacterium
TCTGCTGCGTACATAATCTGCGGGTTGACGGGATCGATGATGAGAGCTTCACCCGAAAAGACGTAATTCTGCGTTCCTTGTAGCACGCTTTCCCAGGTAGTGCCATTATCCGTCGAGCGACGCAGCGTGCCGAATCGAATGCCCCCAATGAATACCACATTCGTATCAATTGGGTGAACAAGCACATTGGTCAACTGCGTAGTCGCAGTGCGAAACTCGACGACAAGTGTATCCCAGGTGCGACCACCATCATAACTACGATAGAACAGCCTTCCTTCACCACCAACGTAGATCGTTCGTGGATTTTTCGGATTGATTGCAATACCGTAGCACGGCTCGCTGAGCAGGCGTTGCCACTGTTGTGCCAACAATACAGCGGTACTGCAGATCAACACAGCGACCCATCGCACAATCATGAAATAGCGGCCTCCTGGGATTGATACATCGTTTCATGCAGTGCTTGCAAAAACACAGAGCTATATGACGGCTCAACGGCGGCAACAATGCTCTCTGATGCACTTGCGATGACCCGCACTGAACATCCAACCGATCGTGCTGCAGCTGCAAGCTGTCTTAGTCCAGTTCCACGATGATGAATGCCAGCACCGACACAGCAAAAGAGCGAAGCAGCTCTGCCGCCAAGGCACGGTTCATCAACAACTATAGTTGGTGGCTCACCCCGCGTTCGGGCAATCGCAAGAACATCGCATGCATGCAACTCAAGTACTTCCCCACGCTGAATCACAGCATTCCGCATCGTGATGGCTCGAATGCCCTCTGTCATATGTTGGAGTGTTGCCGTGATTGTTGTTCCGGGATGTTCCGGCTCGAATGTATTCCGAACAAGAACCGGTATTCCATGCTCTATCGCTGGTCCAATAGTAAGCGGGTGGAGGACTTTAGCGCCGTATGCAGACAGTGCAGCTACTTCGCCGAGCGTAATTTCCGGCAAGCTCACCGCATCCGTTACAATTCGTGGATCTGCACTGAAGATCCCTGAAACATCCGTCCAAATTTCAACACGTTCAGTACCCAAACATGCTCCAAAGATCGCAGCCGAATAATCTGAGCCACCGCGTCCGAGCGTTGTGGTTTGCCCAGTTGGTGTACTTGCAATAAATCCTTGTGTAACGACAACACGATGGTGTTTTAGAAGTGGTACTACGTTGCGTTCGACGGCGTCTTTCGTCAGCGACCAATTAAGATTTGCTGCAGTGAATTGTGGATCGGTCTTAATCGCGTTGCGGGCATCGAGCCAGGCAGCACGTTCGCCTGTATGCACGAGGAAAGCGGCTAACACTCTGGAGCAGAGCAGTTCGCCAAATGCTGCGGTATGGTCGAGCATCTGTCCTGTGCATTCACCAACAAGAGCTATGCCGGTGAGATAGCAGCGCAGATCTTCGAGTAACGCCTCGACAGTAGTTTCGGCAGTAAGGTTGAGACGATGTGCAACACTGCGATGAATATCCGCGATCTGCTGCCACTGCGGTTCCCACTGACGTCCTTCCGCTGCTGTACGAGCACATTCAAGCAGCGCATCCGTGACGCCGCGGAATGCTGACACCACAACGAGCACGGGCTTCCGCATTGCTTCTGCACGAACAAGAGCGCTGACGTGTCGAAGCTGTCGTTCACCTGCAACAGACGTACCACCGAACTTCATCACGATCATTGTGGGTCGGCTTCCGGAAAAACGTAGTAACAAAACAAAAATAGCACTGGTGTTTTTGAGAATTTCTGCGCGACATCAATGCTGTATATTTGGCTCGGTTTATTTCGACGATACTCGCTTCGATGGTTCAAACTGAGCCTCTGTGGATGTGGCTGCTGTTTAGTGCTGCCATCATCTTTTTTTTATGGCTTGACTTAGCACTGTTCAACCGTCGCCCCCATACGATCAGCACACGCGAATCATTAGTATGGACAGGAATCTGGACAGCTCTTGCACTGGTATTCAGTGTTTTTCTCTATGCCTACTACGGCTTTTCAAAACTCGGCGAGAACAAAGGACTCGAGTTCTTAACAGGCTTTGTTGTTGAAAAATCGCTGAGTGTGGACAATCTCTTCGTGATGTTGCTCATTTTTCAGTATTTCCGGGTCGAGCAGCAATACCAGCACCGTGTCTTATTCTGGGGCATCTTCGGTGCACTTGCAATGAGGTTGATTTTGATTTTGCTTGGCGTCAATCTCATTGCACAGTTTCATTTTTTGGTGTATGTGTTTGGTGCTTTTTTGATCGTGACTGCGCTGCGAGTCGGCTTCGGTGCTGAACACGATATACATCCCGATCGTAATATTTTCGTTCGACTTTTTCGACGAGTTTTCCTTGTCACATCAGACTACCATCAACACCATTTTTTTATCCAACGAGATGGGCGGTGGGTGGCAACTCCCCTTTTTATCGTTCTCCTTGTCATCGAAGCAACTGATTTGGTATTTGCAGTGGACTCAATCCCCGCGATATTGGCAATCTCGAAGGATCCATTCGTGGTGTACACATCGAATGCATTTGCAATTCTCGGATTACGATCACTCTACTTTGCACTTTCGAACATCCTCAACATGATCGTGTATCTGCGTTACGGTCTGGCTGTAATCTTGGCATTTGTCGGATGCAAGATGCTGTTGAGTGAGGTTTTCCACATCTCGACAGGTTTTTCATTTGTGGTTATCGTTCTTGTGCTCTCGATCACAGTAGGTGCATCGCTGCTGCACACGCGGCGTCAAAATACAGCAACCACAAGCACAACAGCTCAGTCATCCCACACACTCAGCGAATAAACCGCTCGAAGGGGCGCAGGAAAGTTTCGAACACATATGCAGCAATGGGGCGCTCCTCGACAAGTATGGTCATGGTTCCCTCCATACCGTCCTGGAGCGTGCCTTTGAAACTACTCGTTGCGTCAATGTCTGCTTCAAGGATATAACGCCGACGTTCGCTCGGGGACAAGCTTAGCGCTCGTACATGACCGCGAAGAACTCCCCATCGCAACGGCGGTAATGACGAGAGTTCAATGATAACTGGCTGTCCAACACGTACCGCCCCAATGTCTTTGGGTTCTATTTCCGCCGTTGCAATGAATGAACTTGGTGGTTTGCTCAGCTTGAGAAGAATGGCACCAGCAGGTACTTGACGTTCTGCGTCGCTGATATAGGTGACCACAAGGCTATCGGCAGGTGCTTTGATAACGATTGCACCGCTATCGAGGTCAAACTCCCCGTAGAGAGCTCGGAGCCGCTGATATGCAGCTTGACGCGCCGCACGCAACTGAGCACGGCGGTTTTGCAATTCGAGCGTAAGTTTCTCCTCGGACTGACCTGCAATGTTGCGTTCCAACGATAGCTCACGTGCTTGGGATTCAAGCTGTGCTATATCTCGTCGGTATTGCTCGCGTGCACGGTTGAGTGCTTCGTCAGCGCTGGCTTTTTGGAGCTCTGCTTGCTGCAGATCAGTTTCGGAGACATATCCGCTTGCCCGCAGCTTTTTGAGCTGCTCGAGCTGCTCTTTGGCACTACGTGCCGCTAATTCGAGCTTACGAACCTCTGCTTGTTGCGTGGCAAGCGCAAAGCGTCGCGCTTGTTGCGTTCGTTCCAACTGACTGAGAACTTTTTGTTGTTGCAGCAGAAGTCCTGTACGCGTTTTCGCATGTACTGGTAATTCTGTCGTTTCGAAAACTTCCTCGTGTAAGCGTGCTAACGTGTACTCCATCACCAGCGATGCGATTTGTGGTGAACTAATGCGGACCAGCGGCATACCTTGTCGGACATGTTGACCAGTGCGGATATAATATTGCTCGACGAACACATCTTCAGCATAGCGATACACGCGCTCAGTACTGTTTCCTTTCAGCATACATTGCACATCAACTTGGCGGGGAACACGTAGCACGACCCCAGCAATCGTCAAAGACATAATCCCGAAAGCTACACAGTAGAGCACCACACGCAATGCTCGCGGTCGCGAGGAAATCAACACAAAATCACGTTCTTCACCGGATGGATCGCTACCGTGCATTGAAAAATGTGTTCATCGTGATTTATACACAATTGCTTCTGCAGATGCAATACAAAAATGCACAGCATATAGCTTACGACTAAAAAAAACGCCCGCCACTATGGAAGTGGCGGGCGTGCATTGTCGGGAGTATCAGCGCTGAACAATGAACCGCTGCATACGCACAAAATACTCACCCTCGACAACAAGTATGTATACACCCGATGGCAGCGACGCAAGATCAAGCGATAACTCACGTCGTCCGCCGCGTTGAATGATGCCGTCAAACACGGTCGTCATATGACGACCATCGAGTGCAACAATGGATGCACGAATGTGCTGATACTTGCTGACCTGCAGTATTGCTTCTGCGCGATGTTCGGCAGGATTGGGAGATATATCGCTGAGTATTGCCTCATCCTCGGGTGCTATAGACACACCTGCGATCGGCTCATCATCCGTGGCACCTTTCGAGAGCGTACCGATTGGGTTGTTACCGAGGTTGGTCATTCCGTACCTGTGTTTGAGGACACACCATACCTGGTCACGAACCGACGCATCAGCGGTGTTGTAGAGGAGCACTTCCGCAATCTTTGTTTCGTTGCAGAGGTATTGGTTGGTTTCGTTGACGGAGGCAAAATCGTGGAATCGGGTATTCCCAACTTTTCCGCCGATACTCACAGCATCACCAGAGTAAGACATGCTGGTACCAGGTGTTCCTGATGGGGTGTACACGTTCCCATTGATAGAGAATCGCATTCGATTGGAGGAGGAGGCATTGCCATTGTACACAAATTGGAAGATATAGTTTGTGCCTGGCTGTACTGTAAAGCCTGT
>JAOAEV010000036.1 GCA_026416585.1 Chlorobiota bacterium
TATGGGTACGATCATCGGCTCGAGCACTTCACCGTCAGTGTCGGTACAATGGGCCAATACCCAGGGCAGTGCATCGCTCACGGTACAGGTCAACAATAGCGGCTGTATTGGCACGCAGACGATAACGATCAACGTGCAGCCACGGCCGACACCGGCAATCAGTGGTGCGTCGCAAACCTGTCCAGCGGTGGACCAAACATACACGACTCCTTACACTGCAGGCAATACCTACAACTGGACAATTAGCTACGCACCAGGCTTTACCATCACTGGTGGAAGTCTGACGAGTAACACCGTCACGGTGCGCTTCAATAGCCCAGGGGCATCGTCGGCAAATGCAACACTGACGGTGACGGAAACCTCGAGCTATGGTTGCCAAGGCACTGCGACACAAACGGTAACCGTCCAACCAGCTCCAACACCGGTTATCACGGGAAATACGAACGTCTGCGGTTACCTTGCGCAGTATGATGGGATGGTAATCAACAATACTGAGACGTACGTTGTCAGCGATGCGAATGCGATAAGCTATGCAAATGCGAACATCACTTGGTCGCTACCTGCAGGTGGCGGTGTATTCACGGGTGCATCGAGTGGTGTTGGGGTCACGTCCGTAACGGTGCAGTGGGATGAGCCCACATCGGCAGCTACGGTGGGCCGCCAGATTGCGGTGCAAGTAACCCTCGGTCCGCCAACGAACTGCTCGGGTCAAACCTCGCGTAACGTCCAAGTCAACTGGAATCCCAAACCCTCGATCAGTGGACCGCGTGCCTGGTGCGATAACTCACCGTATAGCGCGAACAGCACGTCGAACGTCAAGCAATCGGGTCTTGCGACTTACAGCGTGTCGGTGCCCGTAACACCGCCGCTACCGAGTGGTTCGTCCCGGACTTACACGTGGACAATCACCCCAGCAACAGCAGGAACGGTGATCGGCAGTGGTCCGACCGTCCAAGTTGATTGGACAGCAAACCTGTCGAATACACCGGTCAATGCGGTCCTAAGCGTAACAGAAACCATCAACTACGTCAATAGCAGCGCAACACCGACCAATAAGTTCTGCGGTATTACCGATACGTTCCGCGTTGTTATCAACCCGATTCCGAAGCCAGTGATTACCTCGCCGAACAACGGTATCATAGGTCCCAATGGAATTGGTCCGTGTGGACGCTCGACGTACACCTACCAAGTTGCTGCTGATGCCAATAGCAACTATCAATGGGTGGTCAGCGGCGGTACGATCGTTGGTGCGAGTACAGGTAACTCGATTCAGGTGACATGGAACAATGTTACATCACCGACACCAGGCTATGTCGGAGTAACACAGACCTTCCAGTCGCCGGCGACGATGTGCTCGACCTACGTCCAGCAAAATGTGACGATCCAAGTTCGTCCGGCACCGGTGGTTGTTGGTCCAACGGTCCTCTGCCAGCAAACCACTAACGGTACCAACGTCGGTACGTACACTGTGCAGACGGTCCTCCCAGGTCGTACGTACTCCTGGTCGGCAACGCCTGCGAGCTTGGTGATCTCGACCTCTGTCAGTGGTTCGCAGGGACAAAACTTCACGGTCACGTGGGGTGGCAATTCACCAACACCACTGACAGCACAAGTGACGGTCATCGAAACGGATCCTGTCTCTGGTTGTAACGATCAGAACACGCTGACAGTAACGCTCAATCCGAACCCAACACCAGTTATTACCAGTACCACAGGTGGTTTGAATCCGAATGGTGTGTGTGCAGGCTCAACGCACATCTATGCGACGCAGCTCAATGCTGGTAACTCCTACCTCTGGACGGTGACTGGTGGTACTATCAACGGTGCGAATACCAACAACCAAGTGACAGTTGTCTGGGGTTCGGCAGGCACGGGCACCATTACGGTGCGTGAGCAAGTGGGTACGATGTTTGGTAGTGGTTGCTGGACGCAAGTCAGTGCTACTGTCACTATCCAGCCTCTACCGAATCCTGTGATCGTTGGTCCAGCGACTGTCTGCCGCTACACGCAGCAGAGCTACACCGTAGCTGCTCCAAACATCAACAACACGTACTCATGGGCAATTACAAATGGGCAAATCATCAGTGGTGCTTCAACACCGAACGTGACCGTGCTATGGTGGGGCACACCGAGTGGGACACTCTCGGTAACAGAAACCACACCGCCATCGCTCGGTTCATGCTCGAATACGGCAACGCTGAATGTTACGATCAATCCGAAGCCAGCACCGGTTATCAGTGGACCGCCTGCACCACCGGTGTGCGTCAACAGTACGCAGACGTACAGCACACCGCTCAATACCGGTAACACGTACCTGTGGACTGTTACAGGTGGTACGATCGGTGGTGTTGCTACCAACAACACAGTGGTTGTGACGTGGACGGTCGTAGGCAATGGCACAATCAGCGTCCGGGAAACCAACTCCCTCGGTTGTGATACGACTGTTAGCCGAACGATCCCCGTCAATGCCCTGCCGAGCGTAACGATTACGCCGAGCGGTCCGACGGTGATTTGCAACGGTCAAAGCGTAACACTGCTGGCGACACCAGGCTTTGTGAGCTACTCGTGGAATACCGGCGAAACGACGCCAAATATCGTCGTGACGCAGTCGGGTACGTACACGGTTACCGTTGTTGATCAGAACGGTTGCTCGAATAACTCGAACAGCATCACCGTGACAGTGCAGAATGTGCCGGCACCGCAAATTCAAGCAAGTGGTCCGACGACCTTCTGCCAAGGTCAAAGCGTGACGCTCTCGGTGAGCGGTACCAACATTCAGGGCTACGCGTGGTCGAATGGTGCGACAACCAGTTCGATTACGGTTACCACGAGTGGTTCGTACTGGTGCGAAGTAACCTACAACAACGGTTGCAAAGCACGGACGGATATCATTCAGGTGACGGTTGTACCGCGTCCAACGGTCAGTATTACTGCCAATGGTCCGACGACCTTCTGTGAAGGTGGTTCTGTGGTCCTCGATGCAGGTGCTGGGTTTACAACGTACGCCTGGTCAAATGGCCAACAGACAGTCGGAACGAACCGTACGCTGACAGTCACGCAAAGTGGTACCTTCACCGTCACGGTAACCAACAACATCGGTTGCTCTGCAACATCGCAGCCGACGACGGTAACGGTCTATCCGAAGCCGGCTCCGCAAGTGCAAGCAAGTGGTCCGATCGAGTTCTGCGAAGGCAATAGTGTCACACTCGATGCCGGTGCAGGATTTGCCAGCTACAGCTGGTCCAACGGCGCGACCACGCGAACGATTACGGTAACGACGAGCGGTAGCTACTCGGTGACTGTGACCGATCAAAATAGCTGCAGTGGCACATCACAACCGGTGGTTGTGACGGTCTATCCACGCCCAGCGAAGCCGACAATCACGCAAACTGGTGGAACGCTCACATCGAGCAGCGCGGCGCAGTATCAGTGGATTTACAATGGTCAGCCGATCAGTGGCGCAACCAGTCGCTCCTACACGCTTGTGCGTGGTCGTGACCAATCGGGTTACTATCAAGTCCGCATCCGCGATAACAACGGTTGCGAAAACATCTCCGACTCTATCTACATCGACATCACACCGGTTGAAGTTGCTGGCGAAAACACAAGCGTGCAATTCGTGCCGAATCCGACCAGCGGTGAACTGCGGATTGTCTTCGGTGACGGAATTGCTGCTGAACATGCGCGTGTCATCGTTCGCAACCTCGTCGGTCGTGAAATGCTCTCGCTCGATTTGGGCGCGATTAGCAGCGGAATCACAAAGGCACTCGATCTGGGTAATCTGCCCAACGGTGTCTATATGATCGAAGTGGTCTTGCCAGATGGCAAGCGGACTATCGGACGTGTGACGAAGGTTGACTAAACCTTCTCATCACAGTACGCGACACTGCCGAGGGGCGACCATGACGGTCGCCCCTCGGTGTTTTTTCTTTGCCCATCGTGCTGGTGCACGAATGTTATCATCTCGAAATTGTTTTAGGACTTCACCGATCCCGAACTTTGCGACGTGTCACGGTCATGGAGTTCTATATGCGCCCGCTGTTTCTCACGTGTGTCATTTGGTCAAGCATCTTTGCGCAACAAGTGACAATCCGCAGCGGACCGATGGTTGGTTTTTCTGATATGCGGCAGGTGACAGTCTGGGTCCAAACGACACGATCGGCTACTGTCCAGCTTGAGTATGCTGATACAACACAGCCGAATCGGTGGTATCGAAGCTCGCCCGTTGTAACCGAGCACAATGACGCATTTGTTGCTCATCTGGTTGCCGATAGCGTTCTGCCTGGGAAGATATACCGCTATCAGATCCTGCTCGATGGACGCCCGATTGAGCGTCCGTACCGTCAGCTTTTCCGTACCCCACCGCTGTGGCAATGGAGAACAGACCCGCCGCTATTCCGCATTGCTCTTGGCTCGTGTGCCTACATCAATGAACGCGACTATGACCGTCCAGGGACGCCCTATGGCGGAGAATACAGCATATTCGAAGCAATTGCCGCGGCAGATCCGCACATTATGCTCTGGCTCGGTGATAACGTGTACTTCCGCGAGCCTGATTGGAATTCATGGACGGGTATCATTCATCGCTATACGCACGACCGCGCAACACCGCAGGTGCAACCACTCTTGGCAGCAACCTGCAACATCGCCATCTGGGACGACCACGACTACGGGCCGAATGATGCCGACCGAGGCTTTTGGAATAAGCATCAAACCCGCCGTGCATTTGATCTGTTCTGGGCAAATCCGCCGGCAGTATTCCCCAACGAAGGAATCACTACAAAGTTTACATGGGGAGATTGCGATTTCTTTCTGCTTGACGATCGTTGGTGGCGTAGCCCGAATAATCGGAAGACTGGTCCCCGCACGCTGCTTGGTCGTGAGCAATTCGAGTGGCTCGTAGATAATTTAGTCTCCTCGCAAGCAACTTTCAAGTTCGTCTGTATTGGCGGACAGGTGCTCAATCCTGTTGCACGGTTCGAAAACATGGCAACCTATGCCGAGGAACGCAATCACCTGATCGAAACAATACGGCGCGAAGGTGTGCGGAATGTGATTTTCCTCACCGGCGATCGGCATCATACCGAGCTATCCCGCGCCCTCGACTATGCCGATGCTGATACCCTCGTGCTCTATGACCTCACCGTGTCGCCATTGACATCCGGGGTCAACACCCGTGCTGCTGAAGAACCGAATACATTGCGTGTGGACGGTACTCTTGTGACCAAACGAAATTTTGCCACTATCGACGTCGAAGGTCCGCGCCTGCAGCGGCGATTGCGTATCCGTGTCTATGATAGCAAGGGGCAGCTTCAGTGGGAGCGCATCATCGAACAGCAACGCTGAGCTATTCCTCGTCGCGTGCGCGATCAAGCAGACGATAGTGAAGCTCTTTTGTCGCTTTGGCGCCAAGCTCCACAAGCCGCTGTACACGCACGACGGCGTTGCCGGGTCCAGTGCACAACCGGCGCATTGCCTCCTCGTAGTCGCGCTTGGTGCGCTCAAGCGTTTCGCCGACTTTGACCAGGTCGTTGAGTACGCCGGCAAGCTTGTCGTACAGTTTGCCGGCTTCTTCGGCGATTTCAAGTGCGGTACGGTTGTGCCGCTCATGCTTCCACACGCTTGCGACGGTGCGCAGCGTCGCCAACAACGTTGTTGGGCTGGTCAGAACAATTCTCCGATCCCAGGCCAAAGAGAACAGCTCGCGGTCTGCTTGGAGCGCAACCGATAGCGCTGCCTCGATGGGCATAAAGAGCAGCACAAACTCCGGCGAGTGAATGCCATCGGCGGAGAAGTAGTTCTTGCTGCTGAGCCGCTCGATGTGCTGGCGAACTGCTGCTGCATGCTGGCGCAGCCAGCGTTCGCGTTCGGCATCATCGGTGGCTTCGATCATCGCCAAGTATGCAGAAAGGGAAACCTTTGCATCAATGACCAGGTGTTTGCCTTCCGGAAGATGGATGATAACGTCTGGTCTTATGCGTTCACCCTCTCCGACGCGAGTGGACACCTGTACCTGATACTCCACATCGCGCTGTAAGCCGGAAAGCTCCAGCAATCGTTCCAGTTGCACCTCTCCCCATGAACCTTGGAGACGCTTGTCTCCGCGGAGTGCGGTAACGAGACTATCGGCTTGCTCTGTCAAGCGAGTGTTAAGCTGAAACAGGTGGTTCAATTGCTCTTGCAGAGCAGCAGTACCGCGGGTGTGCTCGGTATAGACGCGCTCGACTTTTTGTTCGAATGTGCTGATTCGCTCGCGCAGTGGAGCGAGCAGCTTTTCCAGTGCTTCTGTGTTCTGCTGCTTAAGTGCGGTGCTGCGTTCATCGAGAATACGGCTGGCGATGTTCTCAAACTCGATGCGCAATTGATGCTGCAATTCTTCGCGATAGCTGCGGTCTTCCTCGAGACGCTGGCGCAGAGTATTTGCCTCGGCGGTCAGACGTGAGCATTCCTGCAGCAGGTGTTCTATTCGCTGCGTTCGCTCTTCGAGCGCATCGCGATACTGCACACGCTCCTGCTCCAATGCACGCTCTGCAGCAGCGCAGCGCTCGAGTAAATCCCGCTCGGTGCGGGCAAGTTGCTCAGAAAGCTGCTGCACATTCGCCCGCGCCGCAGATAATCTCGGCGCAATGAATGCCCAGGTAATGAGTGCTCCAGCGATCGCTCCTGCGATGAGTGCAAGAGCAGCGATTCCATCCATTGTACCTGCCAGTAAGCGTTTGACTGCAGAGCGAAAGTACAACAGGAGCGCTACTCTTGCGAGCTGTTTTTGAGCTGCATCAAAAGCCAGTATGCACCGCGCACTACAACACGTGCGGGGAGAGACTGGCTCTGCGCCGCGCGAACAAGAACCGAGTCGCTTCGCCGCGCAAGCACCTCTACCGGCAGCATGCGGAAACCGTTGCTTTGGGGTGCAAACACATAATCGGCGTTATCCCATGCGACGACTGCCTCTGCCGGAAGCACATAGCCCAATGGCTGTTCGATGTCAACATCAGCCCGTGCATACATGCCGGGGCGAATGCGCTGGTGATCGTACCGGTCGAAGTGGCAGTGCAGCTCGACGCTCCGAGTTGAATCGAGCACGTGCCCAATGGTGACAATCTGTGCAGAAAAGCGATTGCGTGGATCATCCCCGACTGTTGCAACAAGCCGCTGTCCCGGCTGGAGTGCAGTGACATCCCGCTCAAAAGCGCGAAGGACCAGGTGCACATCGCTTACGTCCACCAGCTCGACAAGTGCTTGCTCAGGATGAATGACCTGCCCTGTTTGCACTGCGATCGTAGCAACGTAGCCATCACACGGCGAGCGCACAGGAATCGTGCGTGAGATTGCGGTATCGTGGAGCTGCAGCGGCTCTATGCCAACCAACCGTAAGCGCTCTGCAAGAGCTCGCACGGCAATCCGTCGCTGACGCATCGTAGCTTCTGCTTCTCGGAGCATGCGCTCGCTGGTTGCCTCTTGCTGGGCAAGATCGCGCTGACGCTGGTATTCGCGTTCGGCTTGTTCAGCCAGGACGCGAGCTGTCAGGTACTGTTCTTGCAGCTCGATAAGCTGGGTCCCTTCGACCGTTGCGATGATTTGTCCACGGCGGACAAATGCACCGGGCAGCACTGCTATACTCTGCACAATGCCGCCAAGAGGAAAGGTTACAGTGATACGATTCTGCGGCGGCAGTTCTATGGTTCCGCGTAGTGTGATACGGCGGGCGAGCGTTCCCATGCGAGGCGAATCTACTTGGATGCCTGCAGTGCGGCGTTGCTCAGCACTGAGCACGATGAATCCACCATCTACCGCACCATTTGGCTGCGCGTCAGATTCGGGTGCACGCTGACAGCCCGCAAGGAGAGTAAGAATCATCAGCACAACAAAGAGCATGGCTATTCTCCGAGAAGGTATTGTTCCACTGTGGCATTGTTCCATTCGCGTAAAGCATCGAGATACGCACGCTGAACCGCAAAGGCACTTTGAATCGAGACAATCCAATCGAGGAAGCCGACTGCACCGCTGCGGAGTTCTGCATCAGCAGTGCGGAGTATCTGGCGAGCTGCGGGGAGCACGCGACGTTCCAACTCGGTGCGCAGATAATATGCTTGCTCCCATCGGCGACGCACGCGAAGGCGTTCGGTCTCAAGTTCCCACGTAGCACTGCGATATTCCCATTCTGCGGCGCGAACGCGCTCGTCAGCGGCACGAAGCTGAGCAGCGCTCCACGGCGTCGGCAGTGGTAGTGCTGCTGTTGCCGTTAGCCAGTTGAATCGTGTTTGGGGACCGTAGTAGCGCTCGACGCCTGTGACGTTCTGGTAGCCAATGAGTGTCGTGCTATTGAAGCCAATGCCGATCGTAGGCAAGATGAGTGCAGCGTATGTCCCATCACGCTGGGCGCGTTGTTCATCCAACCGCGCCTGGGCATGTTCGACAAGGGGATGTGCTTTCCCAACCAGTGGAAGCGGCGCGATCGGAAGGGAATCGAGCGCAGGAACGACAGCTATTGTATCGTAGCCGAGAAAGCGATTGAAAAGCTCCAGGGCAGCAGTATAGGCAGCTTTTGCACTGGCATATTCGCTGGCAATTGTGCCACGCTGCAGTGCCATTGTTGCCTGCTGTGCCCTTGTTGCCGCACCACGGTTAAGCTGGGCAGTGGCAATTTGCTCAGCGCGGGCGTACAGCGAGTCCATTACCTCAAGCAGGCGGAGAAGCTCGCGCCAATACTGGGCACTGTAGGCAGTGCGAAGAAGCTCGGCATAGCGCTGGAGGCTATTCCACTGGTCTTGCCAGTCTGCCTGGAGATACTACTGCTCGAAGACTACTCGCGACGCAGTATATGCCTGCTGAAGCTGAAGTGGTAAGTACACGCCAATGCGGGAATCATTTGCTGCAGTGTTGTACTGGCCATATTCGATGCTCACTTGGAGAGGAGAAAGCCGAAGCCAGCCTTGTCGCTCGTAGTCGTACTGCCGGACGGTTGCACGCCACCGTAACCGGTCAGGATGAACCGAATCCAAGCGCGCCATTGCTTGACCAAGAGAGATCGGCTGCTGGGCAATGGCTGGTGCATCCGATAGTGCCAGCACAAGGCATATCGTTGCTCCAGCAGTGAGAAGTGAAGGTCCAGCGCGCTGCTCCCTTCGCCGCTCGATGAGCAGATACAGCACAGGCACCAGAACAAGTGTAAGGAATGTGGCACTGACTAACCCACCGATAACAACAGTTGCCAGGGGACGTTGCACTTCTGCGCCAGGACTTGTACTCAGTGCCATCGGGAGAAAACCAAGCGAAGCAACTGCAGCGGTGAGCAGCACAGGACGAAAACGCACGTGCGTTGCTTCGGCAATTGCACGCACCAGATGCGTGTGTTTGCGTCGGCGATTGAATTCGCTGACAAGCACGACACCATTGAGCACAGCGACGCCAAAAAGTGCAATAAATCCCACGCCCGCTGAGACGCTGAAATGCAATTGGCGCACTACCAACGCTGCAATCCCGCCTATTGCTGCCAGCGGTACAGCGCTGAGAATCAACAGCGCGTGTCGAAGCTTGCCGAACGCTGCGTACAAGAGAATGAAAATGGCCCCTATTGCCAGCGGCACGCTGATCGCAAGACGTGCGCGGGCATGAAGGAGGTTCTCAAACGTCCCACCGTAGCGAATTTCATAGCCTGCTGGCAACCGAAGCGATTGGCGAATGCGTTGTTCCAGCTCGTTGACTACTGACTCAACATCCCGCCCACGAACGTTGAAGCCTACCACGATACGCCGCCGGGCAGATTCACGCTGGATTTGATTAGGACCAAACTCAGCACGGATATCTGCGACCATCTCCAGCGGGACGATAGCACCTGTGGCGCTGCGTAACGGGAGAGTGCGGATAGTCTGAGGATCGCTTCGCACACTGCTATCAAGCCGTACAACGACGTCGAAACGACGTTCTCCCTCGTAGAAGGTGCCTACGCGTGCACCTGCAAAAGCAGCGGTGATTGCCGTGTTGGCGTCCTCGATACTAATCCCGTACTGGGCAAGCCGGCTGCGATCATACCGAACCACAATCTGTGGCATGCCCAGCATTCGTTCGCGGTAGATGTCGCGGACACCGTCAATCTGTGCAGCGATCGCTGCGATGCGGTCTGCAAGAGCAGCAAGTGTGTCTAAATCATCGCCAAAAATTTTGCACACAACATCTTGCCGTGCGCCGGTCATTAGCTCATTGAAGCGCATTTGGACGGGGAATTGGAAGCCGAACGTGACTCCTGGCATCGCTGCAGTAAGACGTTGCTGCATTTTTTCGGCAAGCTCGTCGTAGCTTGATGCAGTGGTCCACGTAGGTTTAGGCTTGAGGATGACCATCATGTCCGATGCCTCAATCGGCATGGGATCGGTGGGAATCTCCGCGCTGCCGATTTTGGTGACGACTTTTTCGACCTCTGGGAACGATTGCCGCAAGATGCGTGCACAGCGCTGCGTGGTTTCAACAGTGGCGCGAAGGCTGCTTCCCGTCAGCAAGCGTGTGTCAACGGCAAAGTCGCCTTCTTCAAGCTTGGGAAGAAACTCTCCGCCTAATGTTGTAGCAGCGTAGGCGGCTCCACCAAGCAGCAGCACACTTGCAGCGAGCGCCACCTGTGGTTTGCGCAAGGCACCGTGGAGCAGGGGACGGTAGAACCGCTCGATGCGCTCGACGATACGATCAGCGAATGTTTGTTCTGGTGGGCGGTAATGCTCGAAGACAAACGACACCAATGCCGGAACGTAAGTCATCGAAAGCAAGAATGCGCCTCCCAGTGCATAGATGAGCACCAGCGCCATCGGGCGAAACATTTTGCCTTCGATTCCCTGCAATGTGAGAACAGGGACGTACACAATCAGGATGATAAGCTGCCCAAACACTGCAGCACGCATCAGTTGCGAGGAGGTCTGCTCGACGAGGGGAACGATTGCTGCTTTGTCGGTTGTGCGAAGCACACGCGCAAGACGATGGAGAACCGCTTCGACGATGATCACTGCACCATCAACAAGCAAGCCGAAATCGAGAGCACCAAGGCTCATCAAATTCCCGCTGACGCCGGTTGCGCGCATCAGTGTTGCGGCAATCAAGAAAGAAAGCGGTATCACCGATGCGACAATAAGTGCAGCTGGAATGTTGCCCAACAGCAGAATCAAGACCAGCACTACGATTGCAGCACCTTCGAGCAAGTTGGTGCGGACAGTTGCAATCGTTGCCCTGACCATTTTGGTTCGATCCAGAAATGGTTCAATCGTGACGCCCTCAGGCAGTGTGCGCTCGATTTCTACCAAGCGAGCCTTGACGCGATTGACAACCGCGGAAGAGTTCTCCCCTTTGAGCATCATCACTACTGCGCCGGCGACCTCGCCAGCATCGTTGTAGCACATCGCACCATAGCGGATTGCCGCAGCAGGGCGCACCTCGGCAACATCGCGCACAAGAATAGGCACCGTACCGTTAGTTGCAACGGGGATTTGCTCAATGTCCTCAATCGAGCCAATGAATCCTTCTGTGCGAATAAATGCTACCGTCGGTCCACGTTCGATGTACGCACCACCGGCATTGCTACTGTTTCGTTCGACTGCAGCGGCGATATCGCTAAGTGTCAATCCATAGGCAGCAAGGCGGTCGGGATGAACGGAAATCTCGTACTGCCGGAGTAACCCGCCGAAGCTGGCAACATCGGCAACGCCGGGAGTGCCGAGCAATTGCCGGCGAATAATCCAATCCTGGATCGTGCGCAGTTCATCAAGTCTGTAGCGATTCTCATAGCCGGGTTTGGGGCGAACGACGTATTGGAGAATTTCTCCCAATCCGGTGGTCACCGGCGCTAACTCTGGAATTCCCGTTCCTGCGGGGAGCTGAAGGCGAACACTACTGAGTCTCTCGTTGATTTGCTGGCGTGCCCAGTAAGTGTCAACGTCGTCTTCGAATACAAGCGTGATAACCGAAAGCCCAAAGCGCGAAAAGCTCCGCAGCTCGATAAGACCGGGAATGTTGCTGCATGCTTGTTCAATCGGGAAGGTGATAAGGCGCTCAACATCGGGTGCTCCCAGCGCTGGAGCAACAGTGAGGACTTGCACTTGGTTGTTGGTAATGTCTGGCACTGCGTCAATAGGCAGCTGAGCAAGATTCCATCCGCCAACAATTGCTACGACGACAACAATTGCCAGCACAGCACCACGCCAGCGCAGTGCCAGCCGAATAATGGCACTGATCATGGGTGAAGACTTCGATTGTTCAACACAACTACGGGAAAAGGAAAAAGAGCTGCTTTTGCAGCAGAAGGTTATGCAGTGGCGGGTGGATGCCAGATGCGTGGTGCAATGCCACTAAGGAGAGATGCACAGTAAAGGCACGGACTCAACAACGAGTGCCCGGGAGGAGTGAGTATCACACTTTCGATGCAGCAGGGGGCAACTGCCAATTGCCATGCTCCAGCAATGTCAACTTTGAAGGGCAGCTGCAAGTCGCGGCTCCGGTCGGCATCGTACACATCCCCTTGCATGTAGTGTTCGTGGAGGAAGTCTGCAATCGAGAGATGCTCACGCGCAGCGTGCTCGATATAGTGAGCAATGAGCACTGGCAGCTTTGCCAGTTGGGGAAGCTCAGTCGCTGTGCCCAGATAGAGCACGAGCACAAATGCTGCAATAACTCGATTCATCGTGGACAAAAATAAATACCGATACTGTAGTTTTGTCTGTCGCTGGCAATTGCATTGCGCGTTGTGCGTCTTGTCGGTGCAACAACAACACTGCTGCTGACACTCTTTCTGCGAGTAATGGACGACACGATGGAATTGTTCTTGGTTGAATTTGACATCGCTGGTGAAATCATTGCGAGAACGTGAGAGTATTATTCCTAAGTTTGCAAGGAACGATGGTTGTACATTCATGTGGAGGGAAACCATGATGCGCGACCTTGCGATAGCGGTTGTTACGGGTGGGCTTATGTTGCCGACATCCGTTTTCGCACAACAGTTGTGGTGGCTTTTTGAGCAGACGAGGGTTATTACCAACAGCACTGCTTGGGATGTCAATGATGCGGGCGTTGCGGTTGGCATGATAGCTTATCCAAACCCAACAAACTTAGCAACAGAAATCCGTCGAGCAGTCCGGTGGTCAGCCGCAACAGGGCTCCAGATACTTGATTCAATTGCCCAGTCTCCCTCCGACGAAGCTCGTGCCATTAGCGCTGATGGACGGGTGATTGCTGGCATCATTGCAACGCCGAATGGCGAGCGCGGTGCTCTCTGGACAGAGAGTGAACCGGAAGTACTTCATGCAATCAAACCAAACGGATACCAAGCAGGTGCAGTGGCTCTCTCTGCCCGGGGAGACATTCCTGTGGGCTACTCAAACGCGGACAATACCGGCATTTCCCACGCAGTTCGCTGGGTTGGGAACGATGCCGCCCGGATACTACCAGCGACCGAGTTTGCCGGGAGCATTGCTCATGGCATTTCCGGCGATGGAACAACGATTGTTGGGAGTGCAACAACACTCGACAACACCCGGAGTATCGCCTTTCGGTGGTATGGGAGTACGTATGACACCCTCGGTACGCTTGGAGGATCGTATAGTGAAGCGCATGCCGCTTCCACTGATGGAAGTGTCATTGTCGGCTGGGCTTACAACCACAGCAATGTTCAGCGTGCGTTTCGCTGGACAGCAAGTAGAGGAATGCACGACATCCAAACAATTGGTGCATACGGGCGTGCATACGATGTTAGCGCGGATGGAAAAACTGTTGTGGGACAGGTTACGTTCGACAATAACCAGACCAGTGCATTTGTGTGGACCGAACAGGACGGTATGAAACTTATCGAGTTGCTCTATCCCAGCGTTGTTGCCGATGGATCGCGTCTCATGCACGCATACGCT
>JAOAEV010000006.1 GCA_026416585.1 Chlorobiota bacterium
TACCTGAGGGGTCTCGCTCTTAGTACGAGAGGACCGGAGTGACTGGACCGACGGTGTACCTGTTGTCGCGCCAGCGGCAGCGCAGGGTAGCCATGTCCAGAAAGGATAAGCGCTGAAAGCATCTCAAGCGCGAAACCTGCCCCAAGATGAGGTATCCCATGGCACAAGCCAGTAAGGACCCAGGAAGATTACCTGGTTGATAGGCGCCACGTGTACGCACGGCGACGTGCTCAGCGGAGGCGTACTAATCGTCCGAGGGCTTACCACTGCTTTTATTTCCGCCTTTCTACAGGTTGGTTCTAGCGGTGCTCTATCGCCACAACAAAGCTATCGGACGCTGTGCTTGGTGACTATGCCGCGGGGGAAACACCTCTTCCCATTCCGAACAGAGAAGTTAAGCCCCGCAGGGCCGATGGTACTGCACGGGCGACCGTGTGGGAGAGTAGGTCGTTGCCAAGCCTTTCTGTTGCGGGCTGCCACTGGAAACAGCGGCAGCCCGCGTGCTTTTTATCCCCACACCGCTCGTCCGATCGAACCAACCGTCCCCTCGGCGATCAGTTGCTGCACCGCAAGCGTGTCGCGATAGATCACTCGCTCTCCTGCCGTCGCCGGTACCCGCTGGCGAATCGCCTCGTACACCCGCTCGAGCGCTTCCGAACTGCGAAGTGGTCGTAAAAACTCCAACGCGCGTGCCGCACAAAGAAGCTCGATCGCCAGAACCGCTTCTGCGTTCCGAACGACGCGCTGCGCTTTCCACGCTGCGATGCTTCCCATCGAATTGTGGTCTTCTTGATTGGCACTGGTTGGAATCGAATCCACGCTCGCCGGATGCGCCAAGACTTTGTTCTCGCTCACCAGCGATGCAGCTGTGTATTGTGCGATCATCATGCCGCTGTGTAACCCTGGTTTGTGTGCCAAAAATTTCGGCAGACCGTTGCTGAGCGCACCGTTGACCATCCGCTCGATGCGGCGTTCGCTGATGTTGGCAAGCTCGGCGACCGCTATCGCCAGCGTATCGAGCGCAACAGCGAGCGGCTGGCCGTGAAAGTTGCCACCTTCGAGGTGTTCCCCTTCGGGGAAAATCAGCGGATTGTCGTTGGCGGCGTTGAGTTCTATTTCGACGACCGACCGAACGTAGTCGAGCGCGTCGCGCGAGGCGCCGTGAACCTGCGGCATGCAGCGGATCGAGTAGGCATCCTGCACGCGTGGATCGCCGGTGCGATGCGACTCGCGAATGTGACTGCCCGCCATCAGCATACGCAGGTGATTAGCGACAATCTGCTGCCCGCGCATGCCGCGCGCGCGATGAATGCGCTCGTCGAAGGCGCGATCGGTACTGCGCAGCACGTCCGCCGAAAACGCACCGGCGACGTCGGCGACGTCCGCCAGTTCGAGCGCACGTGCCAGCGCCAATGCACCGACGGCGCATTGGTACTGCGTGCCGTTGATGAGCGCCAGCCCCTCCTTAGCTTCCAGTTGCACGGGGCGTAGTCCTTTCATTGCCAGAACGAGTGCGCTCGGCTCGACGCCGCGTTCGGTCAAGCACCATCCTTTGCCGATGAGTGCAAGGGCAATGTGTGCCAGTTGTACCAAATCGCCGCTCGAACCGACCGAACCTTGCTCGGGCACTGCTGGAACGATCCCAGCATTGAACGCTGCGATCAACGCTTCGACCAATTCGACTCGCACTCCCGAAAAACCTTTCGCCAGTGCGTTGATGCGCAGCAGCATCATCGCACGCACGACCTCGGGCGGCAAGTACGAGCCTGCCCCCGCGCTGTGCGAAATGACGAGATTTTCCTGTAACTCGGCGACCTGCTCCGGTGAAATCACAACCGATGCGAGCTCACCGAAACCGGTCGTCACGCCATAGACGACCGCACCATCGCGGACCCATGATTCGACAGTGCGGCGAGAAGCGGCTATGCGTTCACATGCATCGGGCGAGAGCGCAAGCACGACGTCGCCCCGTGCTGCACAGACGACATCATCGAGCGTGAGCGACGTGCCATCAACCGTAAGCGTCTGCACGAACAATCCAAAGAGAGTCCAACATCAGCGTAGCGAAGATAGCAGAGGCAAGCTGTGTTCGTGTCTCGGGGTGTGTCTGTATGGGATGTGTTGGATGTTAGGTGCAGTCAGCAGGAGGATGGGGGTGCAATAGGTTTTCCTTTTATCGTCGTCTGCTCCGCGCCAGCAACGTGTGCGCAGCGTCTATTGGCGATATTCCCACAAGCGGGGAAGTGACTGGGGTAGTGCTGCGTGAGGTTGTTAGATTCTATTCTCGGATTGGCAGATTTTTTTTAGGCGAGCTATAATACGATGGTGTCGCACCCTTACGCATTCCTCGCTGATGGGATCCCCAGCCTTTCTATAATACATGGCAATCTCTTTGAATGTATAACCGTACCAGTAGTGCAGAATAAGTAACGTGCGCTCTACGGGTTTCAGTCCTTGAAGCAATTGCTTGACTGTCAGTGAATTTTCTATTCCGTCATCTATGTAGCACAGATTGCGAAACTGGAGCAGATCCATAGTACCATCACAGTTCCAGTGCTCGGGATCGTCTCCGTTGAAGTGATGAATGACTTTATTGCACGCACGTAAGTAATGTAGTGTACAGTTGCGCATGATACCCCACATCCATCTATCCAATTGCTCGATAGTGGTCAGTTGCCAGGCTTTTTGACATTCCAAGATTGTTGCAATTGATTGGTGGAAAATGTCCTCAATTTCGGAGCTGTCGGCTCGCCCTTTGCTAATACGACGAATGTATCGCCGTGCCGCAGCGACTCTCCGTCTGTCGTTGTAATATTGACAGATAAGGGCATCGAATAGGCAAGGACGTTCCATTGGTATATCCTCCAGTGATAGTTACCATGGCAAAGCAATACCAAGAGCAAATGACTGGCGATACTGTAGCCGTTTCGATTGTTGTTGGTCGTAGTTGAGTTGAACATTGAGGCGTAACTCTATGATACTCCTTATGCGGTGGATGAATTCAGTGTCCCAGAGAGCAGTCCACAGAGGCTGTGGTGACCACAGTGAGCGAATTTCGATCCTACTTTGATAGGTTGAATTCGAGTCTATCTTGGCACGCAATATTGTTATGCTTTCCAGTCCAACTTCGCTGCGCCAGCGCTCTGTATCGGAAGTTCGAGGGTTATCAGTTAGCAGTGTGTGGCTTTCTGCCCGAATTTGTTTTAGTGAGATGCCCAATCGTGTATTCCAATCAAGGGGAGATGCGGGGGGGGGGCGTATCCGAAGCCAAACATTTGTTGTGTACTAACGGGATCAAGAAACTTGGCAGTGCGTACACGCCGAAAACCTTGCAATCTGAAACTTTCGGTTGGCTGAGTTGCTACACTCACCGTAATTGTTGGATCAAGGCTCCACCCGAGCCGATAGCTGATAATGCATTCAGTGCGGAGATCGTTTGCTGTTGGTAGCAAGATGGTAGGGAGAGAGTCGCTTATATCCAGCAACTGTACGCCGACAGCAATGGCAAAAGTTGCAGAAATCGAGATATTCTCGATGTCGAGTTTTTGCCTCAACAACGATCCAGCTTTTATTTCGAGTGCCGAGAGTTCGCCCTCGCGCCAATCGCGCACGGCACGCTGGGAAAGCTGGAGGGTAGTTTCTGATGCCATAGCAATCATCGCATACCAGCTCAGTGTGAACAATCGCACATACATGAGGTCTCGGTCGAAATTGCTATGTGTTCTTACCTGGCACTGTTCGCAGTTCGACGAAGGATTTCGAGAATGGTCCGAACTTGTTGTGCCGACGAACACCCGCTGTTGTACTGGATTTTGCCATCAGCGATAAGCACGACTGTTGGGAATCCTCTGACGCTATAGGCTTGTGACAATTCGGGAGTCAATTGGGCATGGATCGGTTTGATGATGGCTGGGGCAGCAATCGTACTTTGATCGGGACGAATGACAACAGTCGTTGTCGGAAGAGACTGCCGAGCGATACTGTCAAGTAAGCGAGGATACCACATTTTGCATAGTCCGCACGTTTCCGATGTGAACAGCAGAAGCACTGGATTCTGTTCCGTGCGCGGATCGAACCTCCGACCATCTTCGAGTTCGAACGCAGGAATGCTTGTAGTGCGATAAATGCGCCCTCGTAGGTAGGGATACTGCGCAACGATATTACTACGATTGGGAACTCTGATGCCTTTTGATGTGGCTATACGACGGAGACGGCTCCACAGGCTATCGGAATAAGGGCTCTCGAGTTGCGAAGTCCACGCCCAGTATTTGAGAGCACTGTCAATCTGGTGCATACGGATGTAGTAATCGGTCAATGCAACGGCAGCCAATGAAATTGGCCCGATCGAGTACTGCTCGATGGGATACTCGTAGAGCAACTGATGTGCGGTAGCAATGCCAGAAGGAGCGTTACGCGCAAGCAAAATATTTGCTTTGTCCAGAAGGAGCGAGGGGATTGTACCTTCCTTGTTTACTGTAACAGGGGTTCCGCATCCAGGAACGTCCATATGCGATGCAATTGACGGTAGCTTTTCTAACATTTTTTCAATGAGGCGAAGAGCTGTCGAGGTATCTCGGAGTTCACTGAGCAACACATGAGAAGCTACGGCGGCATCGCTAACCTTGATGCAGGCGATGTCAGGGTTCTGCGTTGGTGCTAGAAGCCATTGGCACCACGAGGCAGCTATTCGATGAAGTGTTTTATCTTCTTCGGCAACGTCATCGCCTTGCTGTGTCTGCCATTTCATTTTTCTTCCACTCGTACTGAGAGTCCTCGAGGCGGCTTGTATTTGTCGCTCGACGACAAGTGTTCTTGCTTCGACCTCATATGGAAAACGCTCGGCGAGCATATCGAGCATTTGCTTGAACCTTCGTTCGTGCTCTGAGTCGGCGAATGCAGCAGCGCGAAGAATGCGTCGCGAGGTATGATACGCCGTGCTCAGCAGACTAAGCGGCACTGTGTTTGTATCGCTTGCAAGCCGCGTTGCAAGTAGGCGTGCACACTCTGCTGCCCGATCCCATTGCTTGCACATTGCAAAGCCTGTCATGCAAACTGCTGCCCCTGAAACCGTTTGTCGTGCGGCTTCGACTTTCCATAGAGCATCCACATCTGGGAGAATTGCTGTCGGTTTCCGCTCCCTACCAATGGTGGACATCCATTTGGGTAACCAACGCCAACTGTGATCCGGATACACCGTAGCGTCTTGCATGAAAAGTACATCATTCATCACCTCATCATTGGAGTCCGATATGTTTCGCAGTAGCAGTTCTGGTATTGCGCCAAGTGCTGGCTCATTTCCCTTGAAAACCGAGAGGGAAAGCGGTAGCTCTTTCGGTATCGTTTCGTCGAGCTCTCGCACTTGAATATCGATGAAATATGCATCGTCCGGCAGCGTGCAGGTAGCACTCAGGAGGGAAGATTCTCGTCGCTCCAGTGGAAGTACGTACGTGCTGTAGTGTACGCTGTATCGTTTGGTGATTATTTGAGCAATGAGCCGAGTCGCTGTACGATACGCTGCTGTTGAATCAGTTTGATCGTATTCGATCGTGATGGATTTTCCCTGTTGTGGTGGATAAGGCGAAATCCGCACTGCACGATTCGGCAGCGGGAGCAACTGAACCACTGGCTCATCGCTTGGCATTAGAGCACAGCCCACCGAGCATAGCATGAGCAATATGGTAAGCCGTTCCATCATCCTCTCCTGAGAAGAGCACTCACTTGCTGGGCAAAACTACACAGGGAGCGACGAGTGTCGCTCCCTGCCTGCTTCACGGCTGCGGATAGTTCGTCGGTAGTTGGTCGTACTCATTGACGAGCAACTGTGCTGTCGGTGGTGGCGTTGGTGGTAACTGCACACCGGCTTGAGCTGCTGCGTTGCGTGTGATGTCGTACCAATACTCGATCGTGTTGCATGTCGGACACGGATCACTGCCACCAACCATCGCCAACTTGTAGACGGCAGCCCAGTCCCACAGGTTGCACGCCCCTCCACCGGGTCTGCACTGGTAATTATTGCCACCCCACTCGTCGCGCCACATGTATTCCCAATGCCCTGTCATTGGACTGGAAGGGTCGTGATAATGCTTGATGAGGTACCGGGCAAGTGCCGTTTGTACTACTCCGACTGTAATGATTGCAGCAACTGCTGCAAGTGCAAGAGGACGGTACTTCATTTCCAGCTTTCCACGTTAGTTCAACATTCGACTTTCTGCTACACGCTGGCGCGCCGCAGTCGAGCATTCGACGGTGCAGCATCATAAGGGGCGACTGCGGGACTCTCCTTCTGATGCTGTTGTCGTCTGCTCCGCGCCAGCAACGTGTGCGCAGCGTC
>JAOAEV010000012.1 GCA_026416585.1 Chlorobiota bacterium
CAAGTCACGAATGCGCACCAGGTGCGCTGCGGTAATGAGAGTTGTCATCGCATCGTCGGCAAGGATGCTTTCGATGGTAACGCCGCAGGAGCTGCGAGCCTTCCACTGGATATCGGTGGCAAGGAGTGCAAGGGGGAGTAGCTTCACGCCGCAGGGAGTAGTCAGCACAAGGGTATCGCGGTGTTCGCCGCGCGCCCAGGAGGACCAGCAGACCAGGAGGGTACGGCGTTCGCCGGGGGCGAGCTCCAGAGGTAGCTGGTGCAGAGGCAGTGACCACTCGACGTTCCGGGCAAGCCAGAGGCTATCGAGGAGCAGTGGGAAATCAGAGGGGTTGAGCAGTTCCACCGTGTCGCACCAAATGGTTCCGATAGGCACGTGGGCCGGTGTGGAACGAGTGTGCAGGAGGATGGCACCGGGAGCAGCGGTGACGGTGACATTACCGGTGGCGATGCAGCTATCGGCGTCGGTGGCGGTGACGGTGTAGGTCCCTGGCGAGCTGATGCGGAGGGAGCGCGTGGTATCGCCAGTGGACCAGCGATAGCGGACAAAGCCGCTATCGGCGCTGAGCATGAGGGTATCGCCCGGGCAGAGGGAACGCGCTCCGGTGATCGTCACCGCTCGCTCTGGGCACTTCCGTTCGAGGATCTCGATGGTGGGGGTGTTGCGATTGGTGGAGTCAAGACCTGAGATGGCGAGGACTGTGCGTGGCATACTGGGCGCATTTAAATCAAGTACTTTGCCATATCCCCGCGCAACAGCAAGAGGTGCTGATTGAACACTTCTTCCGGTGGCAATATTGAAAATCTCGCAACTACGAGTACTTGTCCACTTCGCTCCTCCCATGAAGCCACCTATTACAAGCACACTATCTGCCGTCCAGTGGACGAGGTCATGCCATGCACGTCCGATCAATAATGAATCTTGCAATCGCATGAATAAACCATTTCGCTCGATATAAATACCTCGAGGGAAAATAAATTGTGGTGTTTCTTGTTGACTCCCGCCACAAAAGAGG
Organism: Chlorobiota bacterium; assembly: GCA_026416585.1. Taxonomy (GTDB): domain Bacteria; phylum Bacteroidota; class Ignavibacteria; order Kapaibacteriales; family NICIL-2; genus NICIL-2. The sequence continues at coordinate 1,016 of JAOAEV010000012.1, forward strand.
ACCCTCCCATCTGCGAGAGCAATGACAGATGGTGAACGGATAACCTCAGGCATCGTTTGATAAAGTCTCCACCCAGTAGGGGTGTACTCATAGATTTCATTGGTGCGAAAGCTATTTGGACCTCCCTGTCGCCCTCCCCATACAAGGATTCGACCAGTACGTGTCCGAGCTGAAACCAAGTCTGTCATGCTATAGGGGTATGGAGGGGCTAGTTGGCTGACACCCGTTTGAATATCGAAGATTTCGGCGGAGGCTGTAGAACTGAGATCTTCGAGGCGGCCACCAACGATCAAGATTCGGTGATCATCGAGCCAAATTGCGGTGTGCTGTCGCCGTGCAACGATGAGATTACCGAGAACACGCCAGCGGTTCGATGTACGCTCATATAATTCAACCGTTTGAGTAAGCGTGCCACTCCCTCCTTCAGTCGAGACATACCCTGTTACACCACTAATGACGATAACGTTGGAATCTGGAGTTCTCAATGCAGCAAAATCGGATCGTCCTACATTCATGGGTGATACGGGTAATACTTTGCGCTGTTCGATGTCGATGATTTCGCACTCGCGGGCAGGCTGACCTATCAATCCCCCGACTGCACGCGTGAATCCACCGATGACTAACACTTGGGAGGGCCGAATCGCAAGCGCTTGAAACGAGTGTCGGCCTAGTTGTAGTGTGTCCTCAAAAAGGCGCCATTGCGGTTGAGCTAACGCCGTGACGGGGAAAACGAGAAGGCAGAAGGTTGTTCGAAACTGCAGCATTGATGTGGTACGAGTATCCTGCCGAGCGAATATACAACACGAGGATTTCTCCCCAAATACTCTCTCAGCTTATCCGTCCATCGGCGCTGTTCCACCGTGGTGGGATCGTTCCATCTTCTACTCGTACTCCGATGCTTGGCTTCATCACCAAACTCTTCGGCACCAAACACGAGCGCGACATCCGGGCCTTGCGTCCGGTGGTTGCACGTATCAACGAAATCTACAGTCAGCTTTCCACGCTCAGCGACGAGGAGATTCGCCAGCGCACCGAGCACTTTCGCGCCCTGGTGGCTGAGCGGAAAGAGCCTTTCCAGCGTGAACGCGCCGAGCTCGACCAGCGATTACTGGACCCGGCTCTCACCCAAGATCAGCGCATCGAAATCTATCAGCAGATCGCCCGTTCCGAGGATGCCGAGTACGCCGCCGTTGGAGAACTGCTCGACGAGCTGTTGCCCGAAGCCTTCGCCCTCTTCAAAGAAGTCTGCCGCCGGCTTGCCGAACGCCGCTACACGTACACCGTCACTGGCCACGAAGTCGTCTGGGATATGGTGCCCTACGACGTCCAGCTCATGGGCGGCATCGTCCTCCACCAAGGCAAGATCGCCGAGATGGCCACCGGCGAAGGGAAAACGCTCGTCGCCGTTGCACCGCTCTACTTGAACGCGCTGGCTGGCTACGGCGCGCACCTTGTCACCGTCAACGACTACCTTGCTCGCCGCGACAGTCAGTGGATGAAGCCTGTCTATGACATGCTCGGCGTCACAGTGGGGTGCATCCAATCGCAGATGGAGACCGCCGAGCGCAAGGCACAGTATCGCTGCGACATCACCTACGGCACCAACAACGAGTTCGGCTTCGACTACCTGCGCGATAACATGGTCGCCGACCTTTCCGAGATGGTTCAGCGCGGGCACTACTACGCGATCGTGGATGAAGTGGACTCAGTCCTCATTGACGAAGCGCGCACTCCGCTCATCATCAGCGGGCCGGTTAGCTCGACGACTGATGAAAAGTTCGTCGAAATGAATCCCCGCGTCCGGCGCTTGGTCGAGGCGCAAGCGCGACTGGTCAACGCCATTGTCAGCGAAGCCGAGCGGCTGCTGAAAAGCTCCTCCAAAGACGATCGCGAAAAAGCAGGCCTTGCGCTGCTGCGTGCCTACCGCGCGATGCCGAAACACAAAAAGCTTCAAAAGCTGCTCCAAGACCCCGACACGATGAAGCTCATGCGCGAAACTGAGCTCTACTACCTTCGCGACCAGGGCCGCCACATGCACATCGTGGACGAAGAGCTCTACTACGTCATTGACGAGAAAAACCACACCATTGACATCTCCGAAAAA
>JAOAEV010000069.1 GCA_026416585.1 Chlorobiota bacterium
CAATAAAATCGCTGTGCCAATGGTAACGAGCCACACAATTACCCAACTCCACGATCGAACGCTCAACCAACGGGAATTCATTCGATGACAAGCAGTGATTGTGCAGATGGAATGAACGATGCAAGTCCCCACAGCACCAGCCCTATGCTCAGCGGGATTGAAACATTATCGTCCATTTTCAACCGTATCGAGAGATTTTCTGCCAGCGCACCAACGGCAGCAGCAATTGTTGTGATGACATAAAAAACTGGTGGAAGCTGATAATAGCTGCCGACTACACTGATAACAATCAGTGCCGAAACAAAAAATGCAAGCGTTCCTTCCAAGGATTTATCGAGAAATCGATGCACGCCTAATCGTCGCCCGACGATTGCAGCACTAATATCGCTGACAATTAAGATGGCAAACGATGTTATTGCGATAACCTTTGGAAAAATTGCAACGACAACACATGCACTGATGAGAACATACGATGCACCGTTGAGAAGAAGCCTATCGTCGCGCAATTCATGTGGTCGAAGGAGCGGACCCACAATACGGAGCGCAAAACGACGGAACGTCTTGTTGTAGTGGATAAGGATGTCTGCGACAACAAATGCTACTGTCAGGGGTACAAGAATCGTGAGTGCTACGCCCTTGCTCAGTAATGCGTACCCAATGGGTATTGAGAGTGAGAGTAAATGAATACCCTTCCGAAAAAGTTCTGCACCGAAGCTGATATCTGTTGTTGACGACACGCTCGGTAATTTTGCGAATTGTTCAACGGTTTGGCCATTCATGCTCGAACGTCGAGCGTATGCTAAAATCAACATTGGTCTGCATGTGCTGAGCAAGCGTGCTGATGGGTATCACTCCATCGCAACAATCTTCGCTCCACTTGAGTTGCACGATGAAATTCGCTTCGCAAGAGCAGATGATACGACCGTTACAGTGTACCCGCCTGTAGAATTTGATCAGGCAGATAATCTCGCGTATCGTGCTGCAATGCTTCTTAGTAGAGCATCCAGAGCATCATGCGGTGCAAAGATAACCATCATCAAACACATCCCATTGGGTGCAGGACTCGGCGGTGGTAGCTCTGATGCAGCTGTTACACTTGATGCACTCAACACGCTGTGGGGTTGTCATCTATCACAGTCCGAATTAGCAGAACTTGCATGTCAACTTGGTAGCGACGTACCATTTTTTCTCCAGCCATCGTTGACATATGCGGAGGGACGTGGCGATATATTGACACCACTACCACCGATGCAGCAGCAACATGTTTTGCTCGTCGCGCCTGGTTTTCCAATTTCCACAGCGTGGGCTTACGGTCAGCTTTCACGATACCAACCGATACAGCATGACAGACCTCTTGCTGATATTTTCACCATTGGCAAGTTCAGCAATGATTTTTTGCATGCCGCGTGCACAAATGACTTTGAACCAATCGTCTTCGAGCGTTTTCCAGAACTGGAAGTCATCAAGCATACCCTCATCAAATGCGGTGCTCGCCACGCTTCCCTGACTGGAACAGGTTCGGTACTCTATGGTTTTTTTGAATCGCGCGACGATGCACTGATTGCTGCAGCACGGTTTCCTCGATACCGCACATTTGTCACACGTACTCTCGCATTTTCATGAACATCTTGGTCATAGCTGCAGAATGCACACCCTTTGCGAAAGTTGGAGGTTTAGCGGATGTCGTCTCAGCACTCGCAAAAGAATGGCGTGCAATGGGACATTTCGTGCGAATTGTGATCCCCAAATATGGAACCATTTCAACTGATCAGTGGAATATCAAACCGACACAGACAATTCTCTCCGTCCCGATTGGATGGTGGCATGAATACACTCGCTTGTGGCGCGGTCAATTACCGGGAACAGAGGTTCCTGTGTACTTTCTCGAATCGCGTGACTATTTCGATAGAGCTGGCATCTACGGCGATCCTGAAGGATTCCCCGATAACGATCGGCGCTTTTTGTTTCTTTCCCGCGCAGGGCTCGAAGTTGCCTCAGCAATAGACTTTGTCCCCGACATCGTTCATGCACATGACTGGCACACCGCTTTGACACTCGCGTTTCTCAAATCACACTACCGTCACCATCCACGTTTCATCCATACTGCAGGAGTGTTCACGATTCACAACATTGCGTTCCAAGGTCAAAGCGATCCCTATCGAATTCTCCCACTGGCGGGGTTCCCGGTGGAGAATTTCTATGGTTCGTGGTTCGAACATGATGGCGCAGTTAACGCGATGAAGACCGGTATCATGTTCGCCGACAAGATCACGACCGTTAGTCCAACGTATGCGCGTGAAATCCGCTGGACAAGTGCCGGTTTTGGAATGCAGCCGTATCTCAATATTCGTGGAGCAGACTTTCTCGGAATTCTCAATGGCGCAGACTACAGTGAATGGAATCCAGAAACGGATCCCCATATTGCACGCACATACGCAATTGAACGACTCTACGAAAAAGATGCTAACAAGCAAGCTCTTCTCGAAGAATCCGTTCCACCTCATGATCGCGCGCTCGAAATACCGATTCTTGGTATGGTTTCACGCTTGACTGCACAGAAAGGTATCGAGCTTCTTCTCGGATGTATTGAGCAATTTGTACGCGCAGGGGCAGTACGCTTTGCTATCCTGGGCAGCGGCGATGAACGCTATGAACGTGCTCTTCGCAGACTTGGTAGGCACTATCCATCTCGAGTTCTCGTGTACACTGGTTATGATGCATCACTATCGCATCAACTCATTGCCAGCACCGATTACTTGCTCATGCCGTCGTTATTCGAGCCGTGTGGATTGACGCAGATTTATGCGCTTCGATATGGCACTGTGCCGATCGTTCGCTCAACGGGGGGATTGGCTGATACAGTTGCCGAATATGATCCTACCAGTGGTAGCGGGACAGGCTTTCTTTTCGGGGAATATTCTGTTGCTGCGTTTGCGCGCACAATCGAACGTGCACTCCAATACTATCGCCACCCCGTCCATTGGGATCGCATACGTCGCAATGGGATGCAACAAGATTTTTCAGCAACAAAAAGTGCCCAGCAGTACATTAATGTCTTCCGCTGGGCACTGGAAAAAATCGGTGGTACAGTGCTCGCCTAATTATGGGCGACCGGGTTGAAAGACGGGTGAACTCGGTTTGAGCACATTGCCATACACAGGCACTTCAATTGTCGGATAGTCCGGATGTGTTGTGGAGAACTTGACTGTGCCGTTGAAATATCCTTCAGTTTGCGGAACCAGGGTCGCAGTCAGTTGGAATTCCTCCCCTGGCTTCAACTCGACTTTGCCCTTCGGCACGACAATCAATCCGTTGTTGGCTTCAAATCCAAAGCACGCAATGGACTCGTTGGAATTATTTTTCACCGTGATACTCGCCGACGATTGCTTGCCAAGACTTAGATCGCTGAATGCAATGTAGGGCATCGAAAGCTGGATTGCTCGCACAACCTCTGCTCGCAAATAGACAATCTTTGTTTCGTTATTGGGATCGTTGGTCGTGATAGTCACTGTTTTCGTGACCGGTCCCGTTGCTGTGCCGATATTGAGGGAGACATCTACCGACGCAACTTCACCTGGTTCGAGCACGTTCTTGTCGAGCTTAGCAGCCGTACAGCCGCAGCTCGGCTTGACGGATTTGATTTCCAGCGACTGATTGCCCGCATTTTTCAGGCGAAGCGTTCCTTTGAGGGGATTAGTTGTGGCTTTGACCTGACCCCAATTGTATGTATCGCCACCGACCACTTCGAGCTTCGGTTGTGCGACAGCAACAGCCATAGCAATCATCCAGATCGGGAGTACTGAACGTTTCATCGCAAATGCAATAGTGTGTGGAACATCAGTGTAACGAAACTGACACCGGCAGTATCACTCCTACGCGCCATAGACGAAAATCAGGTGCATCCAGCGTAACCGGTACTGCAATCTCAAGCGCGGGTGAGATATACCACCCTGTTCGAAGTGGAATATCGTATCCGATAGCAACGACAACCATCGCTTGTAATGTCGTGCCGACACCATCACTGGATGCAATGAGCACACGGCGACTTGGAGGTATGGTCGAAAACATATACCAGCTCGGCTCGACAACCTGCTCGTATTGCCGGACAGATGGCCAATGAAACACGACCGCGCCCATTCCAAGGCTCGCCCATCCGTAGCGAGAAAACAGCCGTTTTTTTACGGCGACTTGGACACCAGTTATAATGCGGGACGTTGACAGCACATACTCGGTCCGCAATGTTTGCCCCGTCACAAGCGGTAGAACAGTACCTGTTGCTGTATGTTCAGCACCTAACCAGCCCACGTGGATGTTCGCTGTCAATGCCGCATCGGGCAGCATCCACCACTCTCCTCCGACTGCAGCTGTCGTATAAAAGCCCTGCCCAGCACCGAAGGTAGCGCAAACGGTTTGTCCGTCGGATATTATTCGGCGATCATCAACAGCTGCATACGCTGCACTCAGTGCTACGTTGCCGTACATCGTCGGAATACGAAACGGAAGCATATATGTCGGCACCCAGTCGAAGCCCTGACTGCACACTTCGACGATTGCGATCATAGCCACAATGAGATTACGGCACCAGCAAAACACGATAGGCATTTACACCGAGTTGTGCACTCCACAATTTTATTCCGACAACACTACGTGGGACTACCATTGGCGCTGCGATGGTTTGCACGCCAGCGTTGAGCGCAACATCCCATTGCTCGAGCATCCGTCCATCAGCTGAATACACATGTACACTTACCGTACGAGCATGATCAGACCAACATTCAAGCCGCAACTCATCACCGACAATGTATGCATCTGCAATCGCCAGTGGGGGTAATTGTAGCGGGAGTTTATACCCCATACCACAGAATGGATCAACTTGCAATTCGGCGCTCGAGGGAGAACCTGCAATCAATTCTGGGCACGTGGTCGAACCTGCTCGAACATGATCGAGTGTAATAGTGGAACGCAATGACTGTCCTAGATACGTGCTAAACGTGACAAGAGCAAATGTGTCACGTTGGGCAAAGGTAGTCGGCAAGCGAAACGTGATCCGATAGCGCCCTTCACCGAGAGCATCGAAGCGGGAGAGTGCCCCCTGAGCTGCCGTATTCGACACGATGAGTCCTGTAACTGTCGCCATTGTCGGATCGGCAGAAAGTTCGAGTTGAGCATTTGAATAGTGCATGGCAGTGATTCCGTTACACAACAGTGGGAGCGTTACGGTTTCGCCAGGCGTGTAATGAGCCGCGGAGATGGAAATCTGCAGCGGCTCTGGTGCAATGGTACGAAGACGGACACCGATCAGCATCGGTGAATATGCTGTATCGGTACTCTCGATACTGAGAAAATCCGAAATGCTACCGACATTGCTAACGTCTTTGAGTATAACAGGTATTGCCACCGTGCTTTGAGGGGCAACATCAAAGGGAACAAACCACGGAACGTATAGCGGTGCCGGCACTGTAATGTTTGTGATACGAATTGATTGATCGCTGCGATTTTCCACACGAACTGTATCGCTGCGTGGATCCGTACACGCTCCGAATGCGACAATAGTCCCATAATCGAGCGCTGTCGTCGTTGTCACCAGACGCGGTGCATCACTTTCGACCACAACAACGTACTCGAGCACTGCTGCAGTTGTTGGGGTGCCATAGATCGATCGCTGAAGTAGATCGGTCTGCAGTTGAATTGTAGCGCGTATAGTACCCGAACGAAGAGGATGAACGACTATAGCAATGGTATCAAGCATCTGCGGTGCCAATGCATAGCGACTCTGGAACGGTCGCGCCAATGCGAACTCCGGTGATGTTCCCACTGGATAATCGAGCCGTGTTTCAATTGCTCCAATCGCACAATTGCCCGTGTTCTGGAAAATCAACACGATCGTATCGCTTTTACCAACACGCCGGTGGCGAACCAGGATCGTATCCCCGGCAATCGTAATGTTTTTACCCATTGCCGCACGGCATTCAAGGCGCTGCACTACACCGACGCCGCGAAGCTGCATACTTGTTGTGTCGGGTAAGTTGCCACGTAATGGTGAAGGATGCACAAAATGCAGATCAAGTGCATACATCCCCTCCTGTGAAGGGGCGAACACTGCACGATACTGTTTTTCTTCCTGTGCAGTAAAGACATCACTGGCGGATGCATCTATTACGAATGCAGCACGGCTTCGCGCATCACCAGCGATAATAATTTGCGAAGTGACTCCTTCACGGCGAACATTGCGTATGCGAACAAGCTGAGTTCGATCGAATGGCGACCCCACGTACACTGAGTCAAAGTCAATCAAGGGTGTATCGCTCCACAACGGCCGGAAGGATTTTGTTGCGCGCAGAATGATCCGCCGTTGCGTAAGTATTACACTTGTATCATCACTGCGTCGGACAGAGATAGTCAGCGCGACCTGATGACGTCCTTCCGGATGCTGCGGGAACAACGTTGCTGTGTACCGAAGCGGATATCCTCGCAGTTGCCCTGTCAGAACACGAAATGGGAACAACGCTTCAAGCGGGAATTCATCGGGGTCATTGTCCCGATACGGTGGCGTTGATTCGATCCACATGTATGGGCGAATCCCCTGTGGAATGACTACATCCGTCGTCGTGTTGTTTTCGATAAAGAGTTGTGCCTGCAGGGAATCCCCTGCCATGGTATACCCTAAGTCGAGTGTGTCAGCTCTACGGTTTTGCGGATCGATGAAAACACTGACTCCCCCATCCTGCGTCCATGCAGCTGTCATTGGCAAAAGCAATGACAGTAGGATGATGAACGGAGTATTCACGAGAGTACCGAGAAGGTTACTTCCAAAAACTGGACACAAGCGATTCGAACATAGCCGGAGCAACGCCAAACAGAAGAACCATTGCCGCACTGAATGCCAATGGTACTCGCTCTGCTGTTGTGACAGTAGCGCTTGGATACTCTGCTGATGCTTCTTTGAAGTACATGAACACGACGACACCGATGTAGTAGTAAACCGACACCATCGAGCCAACGACACCAACAACGGCAAGCCATGTATAACCGGCTTCGACCGCTGATGCAAAGAGGTAGTACTTCCCAAAAAATCCTGCCATCGGTGGTATCCCCGCCAGCGAGAACATAAACAATGCCATCAAGGCTGCCAGCACAGGGTAGTGGGAGCTCAAACCAGAGCAATCCGACAAGGTAATGCTCCGCTCTATGTCGCGTTCAAGAAGTGCAACAATGATAAATGCACCAAGTTGCATGAAAAGGTACACCGCCGCATAAAAAACCACTGCACTGAGACCTCGGCTATTACCTGCAGCTAATCCAATGAGCATGTAGCCTGCATGTGCGACTGAAGAATATGCCAGCATCCGTTTGAGTCGTTGCTGAACAACAGCTGCAACATTCCCTACTATGATGGTTGCTGCAGCACTCACAGCCAGAACTGTTTGAACACTCGATGCTGCAGCGGGAAAAAGATCAAGTGCTAACGGAATAAATGCACTCAAAGCCGCAGCTTTGCCGGCTGTACTCATAAAACCAGTTACGACGGTAGGAGCACCATCGTAAACATCCGGTGCCCATTGGTGGAATGGAAATACTGCAAGTTTGAAACCGAGACCCACAATAACAAGTGCAATACCAATTGGAAGCAGACGCGGGAAGTGCAGTGCATTGCTATCGAGCGCCGACGCAATCGCTCTAAACTCGATACTGCCAGTCGCTCCATAAACCAGAGCAATACCAAAAACCAAGAAACCAGTCGCAAATGCACCGAGCAAGAAGTACTTCAGTGCACTCTCCACTGAACGAATCGTTTGGCGGAAATAGCCCGCCAACACATAAAAGCTCAGCGACATCACCTCAATCCCGATAAATGTAATGAGCAGATTCTCGGCATGCGCAATGAGCATCATTCCTGTCGTTGCATAAAGCACAAGCGTGTAATATTCGTCGTGCTCAAAATTGCGGGCAGCAATATATGGTCGCGATGCAATGATTGTCAAAATTGCACCGACGGTGAAGACCACATCGAATACCGACGCGACACCGCCGACACGAATCATCGAACCAAATGCTGTACCTGTAAATGGTACCGTTGCAATTGCTGCGCAGAGCACGATACCAAGCGCCCCAAGCGAAAAGATGTAGGTGATATGTTCACTGCGCGGCGTGAGTGCATCAACGACAAGCGCAACGACAGCTGCAAACGATGCAATGATGATAGGAGAGGCTAACAGCCATTCGTTCATCATGGTCGTACACCCAGGGTAGTTGATTTGCTAACGCTTCCACGTGTACTGGTGATTTGTTGCGGAACAGAATATTCGAGCACTTTCTGAACGATTGCATCGGTCGTTTTTGCACTGGTGGCAAGGAATGGGCGCGGATAAATTCCGATCCACACCAGTAACACAACAATTGGTACGAGCGTCCAGAGTTCTTGCTTTGTCACATCGTGCAGCCCTGCATTGGCTGGATTGACAGCAGAGCCATACATCACGCGTTGGAACATCCAGAGCAAATACACTGCCGCAAAAATCACTCCTGTTGCAGCAATAATGCTGTATGCCCACGAGTTTAGGAATGGCGATCGGAAACCGCCGAGGAGTGTCAGGAATTCCCCGACAAATCCATTGAGTCCTGGTAACCCTACAGATGCAAGCATAGCGAGTGCAAATAACACGGCGAACCGTGGCATAACCGACGCAATGCCACCATATTCAGCAATTTCACGAGTGTGCCGCCGCTCATACAGAACTCCGACACAGAGAAAGAGCATCCCCGTCGATAAACCGTGATTGACCATTTGCAGGATAGCACCCTGAATTCCTTCACTTGTCATTGAGGCAATGCCGAGCACTACGAAGCCTAAGTGACTAACCGACGAATACGCGACGAGCTTCTTCATATCAGGTTGCACCATCGCCACCAGCGCACCATAGACGATACCAATCACTGCAAGCACGGCAAGTAATGGCGCAAACTCGAGTGATGATTGCGGGAAAAAGTCGAGGTTAAATCGAATCAAACCGTAGGTACCCATCTTCAACAGAACCCCTGCGAGAATAACCGAACCTGCCGTCGGCGCTTGAACGTGTGCATCTGGGAGCCATGTATGCAGCGGAAAAATAGGCACTTTGATAGCAAACGAAAGCGCAAACGCTGCAAACAACCAGCGTTGTACATCAAGCGGAATGTTCGGTGCGATCTGACGGAGTTTGAGAAAGTCTGTCGTAAAGTGTCCAGTGACAGTTTGTGCATACCACCCCAACCAGATGATCGCAACGAGCATCAGTAGCGATCCAACAATTGTGTAGAGAAAAAACTTCACTGCAGCGTAAATCCGATCTTGCCCTCCCCATATCCCGATGATGAAATACATCGGGATCAAAATCAGCTCCCAAAACACGTAGAACAGAAACATATCCAGCGCCATAAATACACCAATCATCGCGGTTTCTAACAGGAGCATCATCACGTAGTATTCTTTTTCTCGCTTAGTGATGATACCAACCGACGCACCGATGGCGATTGGCATGGTAAAAGTTGTCAAAAGAACTAACAGCAAACTCATCCCATCAAGTCCAATACGGAAGCCTGCGTCGAGCGATGGGATCCACATTGAGTTTATCACGAGTTGAAAATCGCTCCGGCTATGATCAACAAGCCAATACAGTGGCAGCGATAAAACGAACGTCACCACCGCTGTCATAAGTGCCACTGTACGATGAGCTGATATACGCTCGGAGCTAATCAGCGACAATACAACCGCTGCCACGAGCGGAAGGAACAAAACCACGAGCATCAACAGCAGATCCATTCAAATGCTGCATACAATAATGCAACAACACAACAGCATGCAATATACCATCACCCCGACTGCATTAGAATTCTGTCGAGGTCCGGTCAGTCGGGTGATAGTTCGTTTCCAGTGAACCAGTACACCAACCCAAGATCGATCGAATTAGGAACAGAACGATGGCGTGGCAAAAGGCGAACAGTCACGCCATGTTGACCGCTCTCGTAGGTCGTGTACGTGCCTTCAAACACTGCAGTAGCGCCTTCGGCATACACACACGACAAGTTCGTCGTGTGTGACGAGAGAAATTCACCATGAGAATTAACCGGACCATGATAGACTTGGGCAGATAATTCATCGGGACTCATCGCTCCACAGTCGAGCACTAAACGAACTGGAATGCGCTCGCCGACGTAGCTAAACTGCCGATCAGGGATAACGAGCGAAACGACACGGAGAGTTTTCCATCGTTGGGCAATTGTTTGCTTCCATTGGTAAAGCTCACGCGCTTCACGTCCTGATTCTTTACCAAGGTGTGTACCTAATTGCGCTGATGGTTCATAGAATGCCAAGCGATATTCGTCGAGCATGCGATGTGTGTTATACTGTGCTGCCAGTGTAGCGATAGCCATCTTCATCCTCTGAACCCACCGACGAGGGACACCAGCAGCATCTCGCTCGTAGAACATAGGCACGATGTCGTTTTCGAGTAGCTGATAGAGCATTTCACTTTCGTGCGCATCTTGTTCATCTGGCGTTGCGAATTCTTCACCACTGCCGATCGTGAAACCATTGTCGCTCCGCGCAGCTTCTACCCACCAGCCATCGAGAACGCTACAATGGAGGACACCGTTGAGCGCTGCCTTCATACCGCTTGTGCCGGATGCCTCGTAGGGACGACGCGGTGTATTGAGCCAGATGTCAGCACCCTTGACCAAAGCACGAGCAATACCAAGGTCATAATCCTCCAGAAAAATGACATGATCTTCCAAGCCCATGCTTCGGATACTCGATAGGATACGCTGCATCATTTCTTTACTCGCTATATCTTGCGGATGGGCTTTTCCCGCAAGCAGCACGACGACAGGGCGTGATGGATTTCGCACGATTGTCACCAATCGCTCCCAGTTGCGAAACAGCAGATCGGACCGTTTGTAGGTGGCAAATCGCCGCGCAAATCCAATGATCAAACAGTTGGGATGAAGCGCCGCAATTGCTCGCGAGCGATGCTCTTGATCGTAATAACCCGTTCGAGTTGCAATGTGTTCTCGGACAGATTCCAACAAACGCTGCCGACGACGAACGTGAATTGACCACACCTCCGCATCCGGAATATCAAGTATCTGCTCCCACAGTGTTGGATCATGTGGCCGGTTTCGCCAATGAGGTCCGAGTACTCGATCATAAAGCGCAGCGAAGTCACTTGACACCCACGTGTGGGTATGAACTCCATTGGTGATACCGATAATGGGGACTTCTTCGACAGGAACGTGATTCCACAGGGAGTGCCACATTGCGCGCGCTACACGGCTGTGAAGTTGACTCACGCCGTTCCGATACGTGCTCATGCGCAAACCGAGTATCGTCATCGAGAAACCTTCGTCGGCACTCCCGTTATTAGCTTGACCAAGCCGCAACAAACTATCCCACGATATATCAAGTGTCGGTGCATATCGGGCAAAATGCTTTTCCATCAAGCCGAGCGAGAAAATCTCGTTTCCTGCTGGTACAGGAGTGTGTGTGGTAAAGCAGGTTTGAGCGCGGGTAATTTCTGCTGCTTCGAAAAATGAAATTTGATATCTCTCTGCAAGCTGCCGCGTTCGCTCAAGAGTACAGAATGCTGCATGCCCTTCATTGACGTGGATAACTGCTGGTTCAATCCCTAATGCAGTGAGCGTTCGAATACCACCAATACCGAGCACCATTTCTTGCATAACCCGGGTTTCATGTGTGCCCCCGTAGAGCTGATCTGTGATGTTCTGATGCGTTGGATTACCGTGGTTATCAGGGATGTTGGCATCGAGCAGATACAACGGAACTCGGCCGACATCTGCACGCCACACTTGCGCAGCCACATCACCATCCAGCAGCTCAATATGCACTGTTAGCGGCTTGCCGGTGGCATCCGTAACCCGAATAATGGGCAAAAGCGAAAAGTCGTAATCCAGGAAGTTTTCCTGTTGCCATCCGTTGTAGGTCACGTGTTGGTGAAAGTACCCCTGCTGATAGAGCAACCCGATACCGATCATTGGCAGACCAAGGTCGGATGCGGTTTTCAGGTGGTCGCCTGCCAGCACGCCAAGACCACCGCTGTAATTCTGGAAACATTCGCTGATACCGTATTCAGCACAGAAGTAGGCAATGGGCCCCTTGTGTTGCCACTCGACCGATGGTGGTGCAGATAGATACTCAGTAAACTCGCGCTCGACTTCTTCCAACAGCTTTCGATAACCAGAATCGGAAATCAAGCTCCGGAAGCGCTCTTGGGGTGTTTCCTTGAGCAGACGCACAGGATTGCGCCGCAGTTGCTCCCAGCGCTGCGGTGCTATTGCCGCAAACAATGATTCCGCTTTGCGATTCCACGACCACCAAAAGTTATATGCAAGCCGTTCCAGAAACGAAAGCTCTTCTGGAACAACCGATGCAACAGTGAAAATTTTCAACGGACGAACGTGCACAGCTCTACTCTCAGAGAATCAGCATGGCATCACCATATGCAAAAAAGCGATATCCTTGCTTGATTGCATGGCGATATGCACGGACCGTATTCTCCGGACCAGCAAGCGCCGCCACCAGAACCTGCGAGGCTGATCCGTGGGGGTGGAAGTTTGTCAAGAGTCGGAAATTAATCTTGAACTCGTACGGCGGACAAATGTACTTGTCAGTCCATCCACGATTGGGTTTGACCATGTTGGCTGCTAAAATGCTTGATTCAAGGGCACGCAACGTCGAGCAGCCAACAACATACACATTCTTGCGCGATTTGAGTGCTTTATTGATGACCTCTGTCGTTTCGCGCGTCACTTCGAAATATTCGCTGTACATGCGATGTTTTCCCACATCTTCAACCTCAATCGGTTCAAGCACGCACTGACCAATGTGCAACGTCACGTACGTGATGTGTACACCCTGTTTTGCGATCGCCTTGAGGAGTTCTTTAGTGAAGTGCAAGCCAGCAGTCGGAGGTGCAATCGCAAACTTTTTCGATGGATCAGCAAATACTGTCTGGAAACGTTCCCGGTCGTCGTCGGCATGTTCGCGAGTGATGTAGGACGGAAGCGCCATTTGTCCTATCCGATTGAGCACCGGCATCAAATCGCCTTCATAAGAAAATCGCGCGATTCGCCCACGAGTCGTAGTATTCTCAATGATCTCGCAGTAAAAGCGACCGTTATCAAAATAAATTTTGTTGCCGATGCGAACTTTTCGCGCTGGCTCGACCACGATGTCCCACAGCCTCTCTTCGCGCCGGAGTTCTCGCAACAAGTACACATCAATGCGAACGTCGCCCTTTTCTTTAGTGCCGATCAAGTGTGCAGGAAATGCGCGTGTATCGTTGAGAACAAGAACATCACCCTTGCGAAAGTACTTGACGATGTTCTTGAACTTCTCGTCGGCAATCTCGCCACTCGAACGCTCGAACACAAGCATTCTACTTGCGTCACGTTTCGTCGGTGGGTTCTGTGCTATTGCGGCTGCCGGGACTGTAATTTTCAAATCAGAAAGCTTGACGCTCGCTGAAGCCATAGGAAGGATAACACCGTAACTTTACAGGCTGCAAAAGTACTGCTTTGCAACGAAGCTTACAAATACCGCTCTACAGACAATGGGCATTCGACCACAAAGATTCCAATTAGAGACCCCCTACCCTCCAGCAGGTGATCAACCGAAAGCTATTGCAGAACTCATCGCCGGATTACAACGCAGCGAACGGTTCCAAACACTGCTGGGGGTGACTGGTTCAGGTAAAACGTTTACCATCAGCAATGTCATTGCACAGATACAGCGTCCGACTTTAGTCATTTCACCCAATAAAACACTTGCTGCTCAGCTCTACGGTGAATTCAAGAGCTTCTTTCCGCATAATGCTGTTGAATTTTTCATCAGCTATTACGACTACTACCAACCCGAAGCGTATCTGCCCAGTACCGACACGTACATTGAGAAAGACATCGCGATCAACGACGAAATAGACCGTTTGCGGTTACGTGCCACGTCAGCATTGGTGGAAGGTCGCCGCGACGTTATCATCGTTGCATCGGTCAGTTGCATTTATGGTATTGGATCGAAAGATGAGTTCGCTGCAATGATTTTTCCACTCCACGTTGGCATGCAAATTCGGCGGAAGCAGCTTCTTGAACGTCTCAATGAGCTACTTTTTGCGCGGAATGATTCCGATCTACAGCGCGGCAGTTACCGCGTTCGCGGTGATGTCATAGACATTGTCCCTGCCTACGAAGACGAAGTCGCTCTTCGCATTGAACTGTGGGACGATACTGTTGAGCACCTCTGGCTGATTCGATTGGTTGACAGTGCCACAATCGAGGAATACGAAAGCTTTACTCTTTATCCTGCACGGCAATTTGTCACCACAAGCGCCAATCTCCAACGCGCCATTGCAGCAATCAAGGACGAGCTATACCACCGCCTCAAGGAACTCAATACTCAAGGCAAGTATGTCGAAGCCCAACGGCTCGAACAACGTACGCTCTACGATATCGAGATGCTCAGGGAGGTCGGGTATTGTTCAGGTATCGAAAACTACTCGATGCATCTTGCTGGACGCACTTTTGGGGAGCGACCCTCCACGTTGATTGATTATTTCCCACCTGATTACCTCTTGGTTGTGGATGAAAGTCACGTGACAGTTCCGCAAATCCGTGCGATGTACAATGGCGATCGTCACCGCAAAGAAATACTCGTCGAATATGGCTTTCGGCTGCCGTCCGCCCTGGAAAATCGTCCACTCCGATTCGAAGAATTCGAATCGCTGATCAATCAGGCAATTTTTGTCAGTGCAACTCCCGGAGACTATGAACTCGAAAAATGCGGTGGTGTCGTTGTCGAGCAAATCATTCGTCCAACCGGCTTGCTCGATCCGAAAATCGAAGTGCGCCCGGTGCGTAATCAAATCGACGACCTACTCGAGGAAATTCGGCTACGCACCACGCGAAAGCAGCGAGTTCTCGTGACAACACTCACTAAACGCATGGCAGAAGACTTAGCCGATTTTCTTGCCGATCTCGGCATTCGTGTTGCGTACATCCATAGTGAAATTGATGCCCTCAATCGCGTCGAGATTATCCGCAAGCTCCGGCTCGGCGAATTCGACGTTCTGGTCGGTGTCAATCTCTTGCGAGAAGGATTAGATATGCCGGAAGTATCCCTTGTCGCAATTCTTGATGCAGATAAAGAAGGGTTTCTCCGCAGTGAGCGTTCACTATTACAAATCGCCGGGCGCACCGCGCGAAACGAAGATGGGCTGGTTATTCTTTACGCAGACACCATCACTGGCTCAATGCAACGAGTCATCGAGGAAACTAACCGGCGTCGCCGTCTCCAAGAGGAATACAATCGTACGCACGGCATCAATCCCCGGACAGTGTATAAATCTCTCGAGGAGATTCTTCGCTCGACTTCTGTTGCCGATGTTAAAATCCAGCGTCAGCGCCGCAAGCAAGAAGCTGATGCAATTCGACAGCTCAAACGCGTCGAGCCACTTGTCGAAAAGCTCAGCCGTCAACAATTAGAGCAGCTCATCGAGGAGCTCTTCACACAAATGAAGCAGGCTGCCCGCGATCTTGATTTCGAACGTGCAGCCGAGCTCCGCGATGAAATTCAGCGTCTCCAATTAGCGCTTCAGGTCGAAAGTAACTCACGGTGAGCACTGCTCGGTCGGTACAGTTCTCAAATCGGTAAGTGCTTGGTGCAACGACCGTTGTGTTGCGAGCAAGTCATCGAGCGTTTCGCGGCGCCGCACAAGCAAAGGTTTACCTTCCCACACAAGCACCTCAGGTGGACGCACACGTGCGTTGTAATTCGAACTCATTGCAAAGCCATACGCACCAGCATTCATGATGCAAAGAATATCTCCCTGGCGGATTTCAGCAATTGGACGATCCCATGCCAGGGTGTCAGTTTCGCAGATGTAGCCAACGACCGAGTAAATACGTGGCTTCCCCGACGGGTTCGACAGATTGACAATATGGTGGTATGCATCATACAGCATTGGGCGAATCAAATGATTCAGTCCCGAATTGACACCGGCAAAGAGCGACGACACGGTTTGCTTGACGACCGTTACTTCCACCAGGAGATAGCCAGCTTGACTGACTAAATACTTGCCAGGCTCAAACCACAACTGCAATGGACGACCGTAGCGGCGACAGAACTCACGAAATGCTCCGCTCATTGTTGCACCAAATTCTGCGATGTCTGTCTCGATATCACCTGGTTGGTACGGCACTTTGAAGCCGCTTCCGAGATCGAGATACTCGAGTAATGGAAAATGCTCGGCGAGATCGAAAAGCACCTGAGCTCCCTCAACGAATACATTTGCGTCGTAGATATCCGATCCTGTGTGCATGTGGAGGCCGACAACACGGATACCATAGTTTTCCACAATGCGTAACAGATGTCGCACCTGGAGGATGGAGATGCCAAACTTCGAGTCAATGTGCCCAACTTGAATGTGTGGATTTCCTCCTGCGACAATGTGGGGATTGATACGAATGCCACACCCGATTCGGTCGCTGTATTCATGTCCAAAGCGCTCTAACAACGAGAGGTCGTCTATGTTGACCACTACTCCATGTTCAACTCCCCGTCTAATTTCGTCGAAGCTAACGCAATTGGGAGTAAAGCAAATTGCTCCTGGTGGGAACCCAGCCCGAAGAGCAAGCTCAACTTCTTCGATGGACACCGCATCTATGCCGCATCCGAGCGAACCGAGCAACTGCATGACTGCAAGGTTAGGAAGCGCTTTGCAGGCGAATTTTATCCTTAGCTGCACGTCTTCATCGAACACACCTGCGAAGCGCCGATACTGTTCAGCTACGCGTTCGCCATCGTACACGTAGAGCGGTGTTCCGTATTCTTCTGCAAGTTTGACCAGCGGAATTCCTTGTACGTGGCTTGGCTGCCACTGATTACGTGGTTCCATCTTCCGTCCAACCTCCGAAACATCATCAATATACAGGCTTAGAATATGGTGAGTGAGCCGTATCGGCTAACGGCTGTTTTTTGTCAGATACAGTCGTATCGGTGGGAATTTTCGTGTCCTCAGCTTCGCCATATTCACCATTAGCATTGCACCCAATATAAAGGTGACTACCAAACGCAACGCGTGGCTCTGCAATCGCAGCACCGATGAAAAAGCCGATGCAAATACCCGATGCAAATGCAGCGATCCAATTGATCGAATGCTGTGCTATCACCAAAGCAACACCGAATGACAGAATACCAACGGAGAGTACAATACGAGCAATTGGTATCAGTCGCTCGAACTGTCGAAGTTCATCCTGCATCAGCAGTGTTACCCCGACAGCGATACACAACGCTCCCCAGAATGCATGATTACGTCGCATGGTTCTTTTCCGTGATGATATGTGCATCTTGCTGCTGATGACGGTTCTGGATCCACCCACGGTAGAGCAGGAGAAGTCCACCTACTATAAGCGCGTAAGGGATCAAATCACCGACATCGAGCCATGGAACAAATCGCTCGATAAGCATTGCAAAACCTATTGCGATTAACAATACCCCGATACCGGTTACCCAGCGTTTTGAGGATTGCACCGTAGTCGGTACAGCTTTGAACGATGCTGCTGACGATTGCGATTCTATTGGGGCGTTTACCACATCTTGGGGTGCCTCAGGCAGCACAAGCCAACACACCAGATACGCAAGGAATCCAAATCCATTGAAAAATACCAGCGCGACAAAAAGAATGCGCACTAATGATGGATCAACGTCGAAATACTCTGCCAATCCACCACATACGCCAGCGATTTTCCGCTCTGTACGCGATCGGTAAATACGATCGGCCATTGCCGCACCTCGCATTCGTTGGACACAAACATAATTTACGAGCAACTCGCCATTTAGTTACAACGAGCGGCATCGGGCAGAGTGCCTAATGCCGCTCACTGTTGGTTATGTTTTTATCCTCAAATTGGATCGTAGGCGCCGGTGTGGTATTCGAGCGATTCATGCAGATACGGATCATTGTATGCGACTGCTGAGTGTCGC
>JAOAEV010000116.1 GCA_026416585.1 Chlorobiota bacterium
CTGCTCAGTGAACCAATGATGATCCCGCCACAACAGAAGCTCTACAACATGAAGATCGGTGAACTCCTCCTCAAGCATTTGCTGGAATCGTTCCGGATGCGCAACCGCACACACTGCTACCACTGAGCCGGATGGCAGTTCACTCTGTTCACCGTCGAGTGTACGCCACTGTGAAATCCGACTGCGGGCATGAATGACCACTGTACCGCACGCAACCATTGCATTCAAGTGTGAGCATTCCACACCAATGGCACAGAGCACATGGGCACGTTGCAAACTCGCTGGTGGTTCGCGAAGCGTGCCTGCTGGTAGGAACGTGTTGCGCCGATCGAGTGTTGCACGGTCTACCATGACAACATCAATCTGTCGGTGCAGGCTACGATGCTGGAATCCATCGTCGAGAAGAATTACATCGGCACCGAATCGCTTGTGTGCCAGGACTGCACCGTTGTACCGATGCTTTGCAACAATGACGACAGCTCTCGGAAGCCGCTCAGCTAACAACCTCGGCTCGTCCCCGCTGACCTCTACTGGAGCGCGGTAGCCGCGACCATCGGAAACAACTTCCACTGCTGTACCACGGCGGCGTTTGTATCCACGACTGACGATTGCAACTCGCAGTCCCCATGCGTCTAACATTTCTGCCAGTGCAATGACCATTGGCGTTTTACTTGTTCCACCCGTTGTAATATTGCCAACGCTGATCACTGGGATAGGAACATAATGGACACTGACTCCAAAATCATACCACCGATTTCTCAGCGCCATCACCCAACCGTAGAGCATACTAAACGGACGGAGCAAAACGCTCCGCAAGTTCATGGCGAAATCGAGCCAGATCTTCATCGGTGGCATCGTGCGGAATAGATATTGGTTGACTAATGTCCACAGTCACGCGCGAAAATGGCAATGGTAACATGAAGTGATCCCATGAGCGGCGAAAGAACCATGCCCACCGGCAACGGACACGACACCAAAACAATGGTACACCAGCGTGTTGAGCACACAGTACCGCACCCCGCTTTATCTGTCCACGCGGTCCCCGGGGACCGTCTGGTGTAATCAATACCAATCGCCCTGCTCTGGCATGTTCGATCAATTGTTCCAATGCACTTTTGCCACCCCGCGACGATGAGCCGCGCACACAGCGATATCCCCAACATTCCAGAAGCGCAGCCAACACCGCACCATCACGACTGGGACTGACCAGCGCTACAGCATCTTGCCCTGCTAACAATGCCCACACTGGCAGCATCTCGCCGTGCCAGAATGCGATGATGCCACGTTGCGGCACCTGCCCAATAATGCGCAACCGCCATGTGCGTCGCAATAGCGACAGCAGCAGTACTGCAATCGTCGTCTTCACTGTCGTCCCAACAATTCGAGCATGCGATCAGCTATTCGAGCGCTTGCGCCACTGCCACCAAGTAGCTGACGGATGTGTTCTGAGAGGCGGAGTTGTTGTTCAGCGTGCAGTGGATCGTCGAGCATGTCTTCGACTGCGTTTTGGAGACGTTTCGTCTCATCACTCCATTGAACGACTTCAGGTACAATGCATTCACCAGCGAGGATGTTCGGAAGTGCAACGAATGGGATGCGCATCACCGCTTGTCCCACGAGATATGTCACTAACGATGCTCGATATACAACGACCTGTGTAGTACCTGCCAGCAGCGTTTCGAGCGTCGATGTTCCTGCTTTGACCACGGCGTAGCGAGCCTGTCTTAGTAGTGACTCAACGTCCGGCATAAACTGTACATCGTCAGGCACACGGAGGAGGTTCGGTTTTTCGCAGGCAACAGCGAATCCGAGGTGGGGACGTTCTGTGCACAATTGTTCCACCAGACGCAGCATCAGTGGCAAGTGGCGTTCTTGTTCAGCTTGCCGCAACCCCGGAAGCAGTGCAATCAAGTTTAGTTGCTTCTGTTGCTGTGGTGCTTGTGAATACTGTGGATTGTCCAGCAGCGGGTGCCCATGGAACTCTGCCGCGATACCATAGCGACGGAAAAAATCCACTTCAAATGGTAACACTACAAAGAGGCGATCCACCGAAGCTGCAAGTCGCTCAGCACGCCACTTTCCCCATGCCCACAGCTGTGGAGCAATGTACCACAGGACCGGAATACCCTTTGCGCGAATACGCTGTGCAAGCGGCAGATTGAATCCAGGATAATCTACCGGAATGAATACATCGTACTTCCACTCAGCGATGAACTGACAGGTTCGATCGAAGGCAGCACGGAGCGAGCGGTAATGGCGAACGACTTCCCAGAAGCCATTGACGGTAACCACGTCGAAGGGTACAATCGAGCGAAGACCTACTGCTGCCATCGCTGGACCGCCTATGCCGACAAACTCTGTAGCTGGCTCGCGCGTTCGAATTGCGCTCATGAGCCTGGCAGCGTGAATGTCACCGCTACGATCACCTGCGATGATGAGCACACGCAGACTCATCACATCTACTCGAGAGGTAGTCGTCGCTCCTCAACTGGACTCACGAGTGCGGGATCGTCATACGCGACATTCCCAACACACCGAGACACTGGCAGGCAGCGCCACACAAGAGACTGCTGAGAAAGTGCACGAGCAAGGACCTCCGCACCATCGGCGTTCGGCGATAGCCATTCATCGTAGAGCTCGGTGGGGATCACCACCGGCATGCGATCGTGTATAGCGGCAATAGGATCATCTGCACTCCGTGTGACAATCGCACACCGTGCTGAGGATTGTCTATCGTTGGATGTTGGCTCAGTTAGGTATACCCCGGCAAAGCCGATCAGTGGGAAATCAGCAGCAGTGATGTAATATGGGTGGCTCGCTCGGCCTTTGGACCATTCGTAGAAACCGCTGGCAGGTATAATACACCGTTGCTGCTGCAGTAAACGGTAGAAGTGTGGTTTAGTGGTGATTGTTTCGCTGCGGATGTTGATGAGTAAGCTACCGTCATGTCGCCGTAATCCCCACAGGCTGCTGAGTGTACCTCGTCTGTGCAAGCCAGATGCAACAATGATGATATGTTGACCCGGTGCAATATTATACCGCTGCTGGTAATGATCGAGCTGCACTTCGAAGGCGTGCTCGATTTGGTACTGCGACGCTGCCAAAACAAAACGACCGCACATACTGCAGCCCGCTACCGGGCACTATTCGTTCATGATTTCGTGCTCTTTGCGCTCAATGATCTGATCGATTTCCTTGATGAAGCGATCTGTGTTACGCTGAACCTCTTCTTCAGCACGGCGACGTTCATCTTCGGAGAAGCCTTCTTCTTTTTCAGCCTTTTTCAGGTGTTCTAATGCATCACGTCGAACTTGACGAACGGCAACTTTGGCTTCCTCTGCCATTTTGCGACAACCTTTGACGATTTCTCGGCGCCGTTCTTCGGTCAGTGGTGGAATGGGAATACGGATTACTGCGCCATCGTTAGTAGGATTGAGTCCCAAATCACTGGCTTTGATTGCTTTTTCGATCTCCGCCAACATCGAGCGTTCCCATGGCTGGATGACAATCAAACGAGGTTCGGGAATCGAAATACTGCCAACTTGCTGCAGTGGCGTCGGCGTGCCATAGTAATTGACACGTACACCATCGAGCAGCGCAACCGATGCACGACCGGTTCGAACGCGGGCGAGCTGGTGCTGCAGATGCTCGACTGCCTTACTCATACGTTGCTGTGTCTCGTTCAAAATCGCAGAAATCGGCATAGAACGTTTTCGAATATTGACCCAGTTAAAAAAGTAAATACAAAACTACTGTACAATTTGACCGTCGGTGACGATTGTTGCAATAGGTTCGCCAAGCATTAGGCGACGGAGGTTGCCCGGCGTTTGAGCATCGAAAACAAGTATTGGCAGTTTGTTTTCGCGGCACAAGGTGATCGCCGTCAGATCCATCACCTTCAAGTCGCGTTCGAGTACTTCACGATAGGTCAACTGGTCGAAGCGGCGCGCGTTGGGATCGAGCTCAGGATCAGCATCGTAGATACCATCAACCCGTGTACCTTTGATGATGCATTCAGCTTCGATCTCAATGGCGCGCAGTGCTGCAGCGGTATCGGTTGTAAAGTATGGGTTGCCTGTACCGGCACCAAAAATGACCACCCGACCCTTTTCCAAGTGGCGGATTGCGCGGCGTCGAATAAACGGCTCAGCAATCTGTGCCATATGGATTGCTGTTTGCAAACGTGTTTGCAGGCCGAGTGCTTCCAACGCGTTTTGCAATCCAAGGGCATTGATGACCGTCGCAAGCATCCCCATATAATCGGCAGAAACTTTGTCTATACCTGCGGCAGCTGCTTGCGAGCCACGGAAGATGTTTCCTCCACCAATGACGATACCAATTTCCACCCCGAGGGAATGGACGTCAGCTATATCGGTGGCGAACTGCCGCAACATCGCCGGATCAATGCCATAGCTCTGCGTGCCCATCAAGGACTCGCCGCTGAGCTTGAGCAGTATGCGGCGATACTTCGGCGTCGCCATAGAACTTCTCCGTGATATT
>JAOAEV010000041.1 GCA_026416585.1 Chlorobiota bacterium
TCCACACGGTGGCATCGCTCTCGGGTTTGATCGCTGGATTATGCTGTTAGCAGGCACCGATAATATCCGCGATGTAATCGCATTTCCTAAAACAACCAGTGGGCTCTCGCTGATGGACGGCGCACCATCGGAAGTTTCTCCCGAGCAACTCTCCGAACTCGGTATTGCAGTCATTGCAAGTGACCGCTTACCGAGCGCAGCGTCCAACGCCGAGTCCCACACGTCGTAGTTTTGTAACGACGCTCGACACTATTGCTGGCTCTGCACACCCAATGACCGCCGACGAATTCTATGCATTGCTACAAACCGAATTGCCCGCCGATGAAGCAATGGCAGGCGATCGGCTGGGTGTTCAAGTCGAACCACCCGACTATCGTGTCCGGAGTGTGCTTACTTGCTTAGAGGTCACCGACGCTGTTCTTGACGAAGCAGAAGCCTGCGGGTGTAACTGCATTGTCACGTTTCATCCGCTCATCTTTTCGCCCCTTGCAGCACTGCGATACACTGATCGCGTTGCGCGATGTGCACTGCGCGCAGCAAGTGCCGGAATCGCTATCATCAGCGTACATACAACGCTGGACGCCCATCCATCGGGTACCAATGCAGAGTTGGCAACAATGCTCGGGATCATCGGCGAGAGACCACTTTTCCCCTCACGCCAGCGTCCAGGTTATGGACTCGGCATTGTGGGGCACTTACCAGCACGGTGCCACATTAACGAGCTTGTCCAGTTGGTTTCTGATAAGCTTGCAGCAACAGTACGCTTTTGCATTGGTGTGCATCAAACCGTCGAGCGTGTCGCACTTGTTGCTGGCAGTGGTTCATCTCTGCTCGACGCGGCACTCGACAGCGGCGCTGATGCGTTTATCACTGCCGACGTCAAGTATCACACATTTCATCAAGCACACGGTCGTATCGCAATCATTGATCCAGGGCACTACGAAATGGAACAGCACGTGCCCGCGATACTTGCCGATATTGTACGGCGCATTGTTGCCACTCATGGCATCGAGCTACCCGTCACAGCAAGCAACGCGCGAACGACGCCTGTTTGCACTGGAGCATCCGTGAAAAGAGACATTGAACGTTCCACCATTTCACTGCACTAAATCATGCCAACGAACGCCGAACACATCGCTCGCCTGGCTCACATTGACGAAAAGCTCGATGATATGCATGCCGAGCTAGGCGATTTACCGAAACTTGTCAAAAAGCTCGAAGACAAGCTGCGACAGCACATACGCCTGGTCGAGGAAACGCAGAAAGCACTCGACGACATCGCGCACTATCGCAGCACAATGCGGCTACGTTTGCAGGAGCTTGGCGACCGGGAAGCAAAGCTCCAACAAGTGCAATTCAGCGGTCAGATTCGCAACAACCGTGAGTTCGATGCCATTACACACGAGATCGAATTTGTCCGCCAAGAGCGGCTACGAATCGAGCAGGAATTGGCACAGAATACCATCAAGGAAGAAAACCTCAAGGGCTTGCTTGAGCGACAGCAAGCGGACGTCGAGGAT
>JAOAEV010000129.1 GCA_026416585.1 Chlorobiota bacterium
TGCTGTCACGGTAATGAATGCAGTGTCACCTTTGAGCGCAATGTCGTTGGCAAGCGAACCGAGTTTCTGCCCGCTATTGGCGACAGTAAACCAGTCCTCATCCACAGATCCTGTGCGGAAGTTGATTCGTGTCAGACTGGCGTTGTCTTGCCCAAATGTTCCTTGATTGACGACTATTGCAACACTGTCAGGTGGTGTTGGCTCTGGTGTCGGCTCACTCGATGATTGTGAGCACGCTGAAAGTATCACAGCAAATGCAGCGAGTGCAAATAGCCAGAGCTGGCGCAAACGCATAAGTCCTCCAATAAGAGTTAAACATTCTTCACGCCGTTTGGCGTGACTTACTGTCGTGTGAAGATGAAAGAGAACTCCAGCGTTTGCTCTGGGGGAAGAGCTTGCGGGAGCGCATCTCTCATCGCGCTATGTGCGCAGCGCTGTACGAGCGTACCGATGAGCATTGCAGGCAGGTCTTCCGGCTTCGGGGTCATCCTCGGCGTTCGCCTTCCCGCAGCCTACGCGACTGCAGTGGCATATGTGAACGCGTTGTCGCCCGTTACGGCGGCGCAACCGCGCAGGATTTACACCTGCTTCCCTATTCTCCCGCCTCTGGCGGGCACCTACAATGAACGCGTCGCGAATATACATCGCAGTACCCCTTTAGTTTTGCCACTGCACTATTGACTGTTTATATCCATGCCAGTACTATCCGGCATTACGTTCATCCGTAACGGCATCGAACGCGGTTATCCGTTCATCGAAGCAATTGCAACACTAGCTACTTTGTGCGATGAAGTTGTCGTTGCCGTTGGTGATTCAACCGATGGCACACGCAACGCAATCGTCGCTGCAGGTTTTTCAAACGTTCGCATCCTCGACACCACATGGGACGACACCAATCGCTCCGGCGGAAGTGAGCTGGCTCGACAAACAAATATTGCTCTCCGCAATGCCCGTGGCGAGTGGTGCGTGTATCTGCAAGGCGACGAGGTCATTCACGAAGACGACTACGCACTACTCCTCGACGAAATCTCCCGCGCCGATCGTCATCGGCACGTGGACGCGCTGCTATTTCGATGGCTGCACTTTTTCGGTAGTTATGACTACGTTGGAGTGGGGCGGCAGTGGTATCGCCGTGAAATCCGTGCATTCCGCAACACTGGTAGCGTGATATCCTGGGGTGATGCACAAGGATTTCGCCAGTATGATGCACGGGGACGTATTCGTAAGCTCCGTGCGCGGCAAACCGAAGTACGGATTTTTCATTACGGCTGGGTTCGCCATCCGTCGGCATTTCGGGCAAAACACTTTGCACTAAACCGTCTCTACAACGATGATGCATGGTTGCATGCTCATCTGCCGCACGTAGAAGATTTTCCTCAGCACTGTTACGAACTGAAGCAGTATCAGGGAACACACCCTGCTGTCATGCACGAACGAATCGAACACGATCGCACCTGGACCGCCTACTTCGACCCCACACAACGACCTCCGAAACCACCCCTAATTGCTCTCAGCGACTGGGTCGAGCAGCATACGGGATGGCGGCTCGGTGAATATCGCAACTTTGTGGAAGTACGATGAGGCACCGTGCCAAGCAGATCGAACTCTACATCCGGCGACGTTTTCTTGCATACAGCCGCAAGCCTTTCTCTGGTGAGCTCATCACCAAACCGAAAAATGTACTGCTCAGTGACTCGCCACGAATTCTTCTGTTGCGTCAGGACCGGCTCGGCGATGTGATCTGTTCGACGCCAATTGTCGCAGCACTTCGCCAGCATTTTCCCACAGCGCGTATTGACCTGCTTCTAAGTCACAACAATATTGCGTTAGCGGAATTGATGTACAACTGGTGCAACCGCCTGTGGTGCTATAACAAAACGGTCGCATCCTTCCTCTTCCTTCGACACCAACTCCGCCGACAGCACTACGATGCCGTTGTGGATTTGATGGACAACCCTTCGACGACCTCGACATTGTTCGTTCGTTCAATACGAGCACCGATCAGGATCGGAATCATCAAGGACAATGCGTGGGTGTACACGCACTGCGTTCCATTGCTTGACCGAGAACGCCATCATTACATTGAGCGCATTGCACAGTTACTCTTACCATTTGGCATCGATCCATCGAGTGTTAATCTTTTCCCCCTTTATCCACTCACTCACAGCGACATCGCCCAAGCTGCTACTGCGCTCAATCTGGAACATTTTCCCGATCGTAGCGGCTTTGTGCTGGTACACATTAGCACTCGACATACACCGCTCCAATGGGGTTGGGATCGCTACCATGCTGTGGTTGCACACCTTCGAGCACAATTACCTGAGTTACCGATTGGTATCGGCTCTACTCCTGAGGATCGTACGGTAGCGGAAGCAATCGCTCACCAAACAGGTGCATTTCTTCTACCGCATCTTTCATTTCATCAGTACGCAGCCATCGTCCATTTTGCCCGCTTACTCATTTCACCGGACACTGCGATCGTACATGCTGCAGCAGCCATGCACATTCCATCCGTTGTTCTTTACCACCAGGGCAATCCCGCATTGATGCCATGGTATCCGTACGGCGCTCCGTATCGTGCACTCGTTGT
>JAOAEV010000131.1 GCA_026416585.1 Chlorobiota bacterium
GTATGAACCAGGGGAGTACACCTTGCCCAAACATCTTGATGAAGAAGTGGCACGGCTGCACCTTGCCAAACTCGGTGCGCAGCTCGATGTCCTCACCGAAAAGCAAGCAGCGTATATCGGCGTTCCGATCGAAGGTCCCTATAAGCCGGATTACTATCGGTACTAACGTGCCGTCTGCTGGAGATATGCCTACCAAGTAGGCAAAAATTATTTGCGCCGAAAAATCAGCGAAATTGGCACACCCTCTAGCGGGAAAAGCTCGCGAAGAGTCCGCTCGATGTACCGCTTGTAGTGATCTGGAACAAGGTCAGGGAAGTTTGTGAAAAACACAAAAAGTGGCGGCGCAACGCCTGTCTGCGTCACATAATTGATGCGCAGATCTCGTCCCCGCACTGCCGGTGGCGGTGTGCGCTCTAAAGCGGGAAGTACTAACTCGTTTAGCTGTGCCGTTGGAATGCGGTGCTGCCGACGCTGTTGGATGTCTATCGCCTTTTCAAGCAGCGTAACCAACCGCTGCCGAGTGACCGCAGAGGTAAATACAACCGGCGCAAAATCTGCTGTCGGCATTTCATCGCGTATCTGCTCAGTGATGCGGTCGGCTGTCTTGGAATCCTTCTCGATCAAGTCCCACTTGTTGACGGCAATAATGATGCCCTTCCGCGCTGCGATAACATCAGCGATGATGTGCTTGTCCTGGTGCTCTAAGCCACGAGTTGCATCGAGGACAACAATTGCTACATCACAGCGCTCAATTGCCCGCTGCGTCCGAATGATACTGTACAGTTCGACTGACTCCTTGATAGTGCTCCGGCGTCGAAGCCCTGCAGTATCAACCAGCACGATGGGACGTCCGTAATACCGCACGACACTGTCAACCGCATCCCGTGTTGTGCCCGCAATGGGGGTGACCACCATACGCTCCTGCCCGAGCAGTGCATTGACAATGGAAGATTTGCCAACATTTGGCCGCCCAACGATTGCAATCTTCAGCCGTTCGTCAGCACGTGGCGGCTGGCTTGGCGCGAGATACCGGACAATTGCGTCGAGCAAATCTCCAGTCTGCCGCCCACTCATCGCTGAAATCCCGAATACCTCGTCGAAGCCGAACCGATACGCCTCGGCAATCGCCGCATCATGCTGTGGGTGATCGCATTTGTTGACTGCAACGACGATAGGTTTGCCCGAACTGCGCAAGATCTCGGCGACTGCGTAATCGAGTAGCGTAATACCGCTGGCAGCATCTACTACAAACAGGATCACATCAGCTTCAGCAATCGCGACGTCTGCCTGTTCCCGAATGGCGCGTTCAAAGAGGTCCTCGCTTTCGGGCACAATGCCACCGGTATCAATCAAGTGGAAATGCACACCGTTCCA
>JAOAEV010000017.1 GCA_026416585.1 Chlorobiota bacterium
CCACTGGATGCTGTCGAGGCAGCATCTTTGATCTGCTGGAGCAAGCTACTGATGTTGTCCAAGCCGTCTTGGGCGATATTGGTCACGCTTGTGGCATCGCCGACGGCGTTGAGCGCCGATTGGAGTGCACCGTTGCGCGACCTGAGTGCGCGCGAGGTAATGTAACCGGCTACGTCGTCTTGCGCCGAGTTGATGCGCTTGCCAGTCGAAAGACGCAGTTGGCGGAGAGCGATATCGCGGTTAGCTGCATCCAGAGCGTTGTACGCATTTTCAGCGGGGGTATTGGTGCGGATGCGAGCTCCGTTCGTAATTGCAGAAGGCATGAGTACCTCCATGAAATAGTGTTACCACTGAGCGGGCATCCTGCCACCATAGGTCACCATCCAGCATGGAGTATCGAACGAGCAGAGAAAAACTTTAGCGCCGTCGCCACCGACGACGTAAGAGAATACGTGCAATCCGCACCTGCCGCCGACGTTGCACCCACCGCACCAGCCGTCGCCACAGTATGCGCAGAAGTGCACCGAACGATAAACCATCGCCTCGACTGCGTCCAATCGCCATCCGTACGTGTTCAATTGTGGGCGTGGGCGGAGCAACTGCAACGTCTGCTGTATCCCCACTCCGCACCGACCGCATCCATTGCCGGAGTGACGTCTCCATTTCCTGCACAAGCTCGTGCAGAGGAGTGGCGTCCGGGTTAAATTGAAGTAACTCCCGCATGTGCTCCAATAGTGCCGCTATGCGTTCAGCATCCTCGCTACGGTGGAGCGCAGCAAACTCGTCGAGCAACGCACGAGTGAGCTGCTCAAGCTGCTGTTTACGCTGAGGTGATAGCCGAAATGCCTCCATGGGATCAAGATCATCCAACTGCACAAAGATGTCCGCCAACTGTTCGATATCCGTACCAAAATGTTCAGTGGCATACTGAGCAAGTCGGTCAGCAACTTCAGCAATCACGCGATCGAGCACATTGATTTCGTGCGAAAGCATCGAGCGGCGCACTGCAGTGTTGGCATGGTGCAGCTCAAGCTGCAATTGGCGACGACGTTCCTGTAGATCGAGCAAGCGTCGAGCGTCTGCTGTACCGAGCTTTCGTGCATAATACTCGACCATTGCTGGATCCGCAGCAATGCGTTCGTGTCCGATTTTGACTGCATGCAGAGCGATGCTATCGCTCATGAGTTCAGTAAGTCGTTCGACGTCCAAATGCGCAGCACCATCGGTGATAACCAGAATTTCAGCATCGCTCAAAGTATGATGGGAGCGGATGTCGTCAATGGCAACCTCGATTGCTTGCTGCATGTTCGTACCTCGTCCGGTTGCCGTAGCAAACAGTATCCGACGGATCAATTCCAGAAACGACGGAACATCCTCGGCGCTGAAGCGCTCGCCGACGCTCTCGGCAAATGTCCGCAGATACACCGTGCCGAGCTCGCGCATATTCTGCTGCAGAAACACGTACGCAATTGCTTTCGCCAGCACGATCCGCCAGTGAGAATTCATCGAGCGGGAGACATCGAAGAGGATGTACACCTTCTGTTTGCGGGGATCGGGTGCGAATGTATCACTGGCAGTCGGATAACGATACAGACGTGGCGGCACCGGACGCGGCAGCCACAGAGACCGCTCCGCCAATCGTTGATAAAAAACCTCCTCGGGTAGCAGAAACTGGTAGGGGTAAATCAGTGGTAGTTCATGGAAATGGCGGATCAAATCGGCCTCATACTCCTCAGCAGCAACAGTCGGCACTAGGGATGGAGGTTCCTCCCTGTTGTCGGCTCTACGCTGAATGAGTGGTGCCAGTCGTGCACCGAGCGCAGTGTCCGTGCTTTCGATGACACGTGCACATTCAAAGATGAGCCACACATGTTGCGGCAACTGCTCGACCACCTCCCAGCCGATCAATCCCGCCAGCTCGAATTCAGCAAAGAGTGGATCCTCTTCAACGTGGGCACGCGCCGAACGCAAACGGTCGTCGTCCATCATCAATGTCGGTGCGACGGAACGACAACAACCGGGATCGGTGAATGCCGCAGGATGTATTCCGACACGCTGCCCTCGACCAGTCGTGCGATACCTTTGCGCCCATGTGTACCCACAACAATGGCATCAGCACCTGTATGCTCTGCAAGTCTGAGTAGTTCGTGTTTCGGGTCACCTTCGACCAACACCGTCCGCAAGGGGACATCACCCATTTCTTTCTTGGCTTGATCGAGTGCCTGCTGGGCAGAACGACGTAATACCAGCAACGTTTCTTCAATACCGATGCCAGCGTCTATGTCACCGACGGCGCGGGTACGGTCCACAACGGCAGCAAGCACCACTTCCGCTCCGAGCGAGTGGGCAAGCATTGCCGCAACTTTTGCTGCTTCCAGCGAGGGTAATGACTCATCAACACCGACCATGATAATCTTCCACACCACCGATTCTCCGTATTAGTGAGACTATCGAAGCAGCGCTAATCCTGCAACCGTTGCCAGCAGCCCCAACAACGCACTGGCAACAACGTACAACACAAGCAGCGCATATTGACCTGCTTCGACGAATTCGACGATTTCGTACATCAACGATGAGAATGTCGTGAACCCACCGCAAAAACCTGTTGCAAGGAGTAAGCGCAATTGTGGTGCAAGGTCTCCCCATCGTCCTGCAGCACCAAGAATCAGCCCGATAAAAAAGCAGCCGACGATATTGACCGTCAATGTGCCAAACGGGAATCCCACCGGC